>DAHVZZ010000042.1:0-5128 GCA_027323785.1 Acidobacterium sp.
TTCGACCCGTATCGTGAAGCCGCCTCACTCCGCACGCCAGACCAGGAACCACCGTGCCCAGCTCATATACCACCGCAAAAATCAGCAGCAGGGCCGCCAATCCGCGATGCGCCATCAGCACGATGCCGCCGCCGTACAGCACCAGCCCGATCATTCCGTTGATCAGCGAGTACATCCAGTACTCTTTCCGCCGGGAGCGGCCGCTGAACTGCGCATACCTCTTCAGCGCCAGCAGATACCAATCCATGCATTTCTCCATCATCCAGCACGCTGATCCGGAACGCTGCCCGCGCCATCGCTCGGGAGCGCGTCAGCCTGCCTTTGGGGTTGCCGCCAGCATACACAATATCGGCCACCCTCCTGAATTTCCACCGATACTCCTTTTGGGGGATGCCTCGCTCCAGCCGGGAGTATCCTGAAGCGTTCTCGACCAACCCATCCATGAGCGACACCACCCTCCATCTGCTCTCCGCCGCCCTCGAACGCCTCCAGTCAAAGTTCAGCCATCTGCCCGCCGCAAACCTGGCTCCTCCGGCCATGGATCGCGCCGCCGCGGTACTCGCTGAAGCCGCCGAGCGCATGGGCGACAACTACCCCTACTTTCACCCGCTCTACGCCGGACAAATGCTCAAGCCCCCGCATCCGGCGGCCCACGCAGCTTACGCGATGGCCATGGCCATCAATCCCAACAACCATGCGCTCGACGGCGGCCGCGCCAGCTCCCGCATGGAAATCGAAGCCGTCCGCGAAATCGCCGCCTTGTTCGGCTGGACACAGTTTCTCGGCCATCTCACCAGCGGCGGCACCTTCGCCAACCTCGAAGCCCTCTGGGTCGCCGGACAGGAAAAGCCAGCCGGAGCCATCCTCGCCTCCGATCAGGCCCATTACACCCACAGCCGCATCAGCGCCGTCCTGAAGCTGCCGTTTGACTCCATCGCCAGCGACAACTACGGTCGCATGGACCTGAACGCCCTCGAAACCAGGCTGCGCAGCGGCGGCGTCAGCACCGTCGTGGCAACCCTCGGAACAACCGCCACCGGCGCCGTCGATCCGCTCCCCGCCATCCTGGAGCTCCGGCAGCGCTTCGGCTTCCGTCTGCATGTGGATGCGGCCTACGGCGGCTACTTCCGCCTCGCCAACAACCTGGCCGCCGAATCCGCCCGCGCCTTCGAGCGCATCTCCGAAGCCGATTCCATCGTTGTCGATCCCCACAAACACGGCCTGCAGCCCTACGGCTGCGGCTGCGTCCTTTTCCGAGACCCCTCCGTCGGCCGCTGGTACAGGCACTATTCGCCCTACACCTACTTCACCTCCAGCGAGCTGCACCTCGGCGAAATTAGCCTGGAGTGCTCCCGCGCCGGCGCATCCGCCGTCGCTCTCTGGACGACGCAGCGGCTCCTGCCCCTGGTCCGCGACGGCGAGTTTGCCCGCGGTCTCGCACAGGGCCGCCAGGCGGCTTTGCTGCTGCACGAACGCCTCGCCGGCGATGCCCGTTTTGTTCCTGGCCCTCAGCCCGATCTGGACATCGTCACCTGGGCTCTCCGCGGCGACAGCCTCGAGCAATCCTCCCGTCGCGCACAGCAGCTCTTCGATCGCGCAGCCGCGGACGGACTCCACCTGGCGCTGGCACAGCTTCCCGCGCGTTACTTCCCTTCCGCAGCCTGGCCGGACGCGACCATCGATTCCCGCGTCACCTGCCTCCGCTCCGTGCTGATGAAACCCGAGCACCTGGCCTGGCTGGAAGAAATCTGGCGGCGGATCGGCCGCGCCGCCGCCTGACACCTCGCGGCCAAAGCTCGACCGCATCGGCGTGTCGTGTATCGTTAGCGTAAAGAAGGGTCTGCACCGTATCTTGCACCAGAATGGACGTCGCACGATCAGCACCAAAGGAGACTCCGGCATGTTGGATGTAAGCGTTGTCACCGATATCCACCGCACTCGCTTCGGTGATGCCGCAGGAAGCTTCTTCGCTCCCGGACGTGTCAATCTCATCGGTGAGCACACCGACTATGCCGGCGGATTCGTCATGCCCGCCGCCATCGATTTCGGCACCATTGCCGCTATTTCCCCCCGCAGCGACGGACGCATCGAAGTCTGGTCGGAAAACTTCTCTGAAGGCGTCAGGTACGCCGCAGGCGACTTCCCCGAAACCCGCAAACAGCACTGGTCGGACTACCCGCTCGGCGTCGTCTGGGCGCTGCGCCAGGCCGGTATCGACGTGCCGCCCTTCAGCCTCACCCTCTTCGGCGATGTCCCCCTCGGTGCCGGGCTCAGTTCTTCGGCCTCCATCGAGGTTGCAACAGCTCTGGCCGCACTCAGCCTTACGGGAACCACCCTCGGCCGCGGCGAACTGGCAAAGCTCTGCCAGAAGGCGGAAAACGCCTATGTCGGCTCCTCCTGCGGCATCATGGATCAGTTCATCGCCTGCAACGGCGCCGCCGATCATGCGCTGCTGCTCGACTGCCGCTCGCTCGAGTTCCGCCTCGCGCCCATCCCCAGTCACCTGAGCCTGGTGATCGCCAACACCATGGTGAAACACTCCGTCGCCGGGGGCGAGTACGGCACCCGCCGCGCCGAAGTCGAGGAAGGCACCGCCATCCTGCGCAGGCACCGCGGCGATATCGCGCTGCTCCGCGACGCAACCACAGCGGATCTGGAAAAGTGGGGCCGCGAGATGCCCGACAACGTCCTGCGCCGCTGTCGTCACATCGTCACCGAGAATCTGCGCACCGTCGCCGCCGCCGACGCGCTCGAAGAAGGCAATCTGAAACGCCTGGGCGATCTGATGGCCGCCGCTCACGTCAGCTACCGCGATGATTTCGAAGCCAGTTGCGAGGAAGCCGACATCATGGTGGCCGCCGCTCAGCGCCTGCCCGGCCTCATTGGCGCACGGCTTACCGGGGGCGGCTTCGGCGGCTGCACCGTCAATCTGGTGGAAACCGAAGTCGTGGAAGACTTTGCCCGCCGCCTGGCCGAGGATTATCGCGCCGCCACCGGGATCAGCCCTGAAGTGTACCGCTGCCATGCCTCAGCCGCGGCCCACCCGGTTGCCCGGTAGCTGCGGCGGTTTCGGACCGGTAATCCACAGAAATGTGATTGCATCCGGCAAAATGCCGATCAAAAGATTAAGTTGAGAGCTGCCCAGCCAACGCAGGCGCGGAAAGGATTGTCTTATTCTGGAATCGGGCCTTTGCCCGGCCCCGGAGACTTCAACCGTACCCATGCGCTTTATCAATCGCTCTCAATACTTCCCGTCGGATGAATCAGGCAAAAGCAGCATGATCGCCTATTTCTCCATGGAGATCGCTCTCGCGCCTCAGCTCCCCACCTACAGCGGGGGGCTCGGCGTACTGGCCGGCGACACCCTCCGCGCCGCGGCGGACATGGGCCTGCCCCTGGCCGCCGTCACCCTTGCCCACCGCAAGGGCTACATCAAACAGCATCTGGATGCCAGCGGCGTGCAGACCGAAGAGCCCCAGCCCTGGAGCCCTGAACAGATGCTGGCCGCGGAGGAACCCGTCGTCACCGTTACTGTCGAGGGCCGGCCCGTCTCCATCCGCGCCTGGCGTTTTGAAATCGAAGGCTCAACCGGCCATCGCATCCCCGTCTATCTCCTCGACACCGATCTCGAACAGAACGATCCGGCGGACCGCGCGCTCACCGATTCCCTCTACGGCGGCGACACCAACTACCGCCTCCGCCAGGAAGCCATCCTCGGAATCGGTGGCGCACGCATGTTGCGGGCGCTCGAATACGATCCCACCGTCTACCACATGAACGAGGGCCACGCCGCCCTGCTCACCGTTCCCATCCTGGAGCAGGAACTGCTCGGCGCTGGCCTGCAGACCGCTACCGAGCAAAACCTCCAGGCCGTCCGCCAGAAGTGCGTCTTCACCACCCACACCCCGGTTCCCGCAGGCCACGACCGCTTCTCCGGCGAGCAGGCCTATCGCATCCTTGGCGCGGAACGAGCCGGCATGCTGGAGCGCTTCGGCTGCTTCCACGATGGCCTGCTCAACATGACCTACATCGCGCTGCGCTTGTCGCGCTTCGTCAATGGCGTCGCCATGCAGCACGGCAAGGTCTCCCGTCAGATGTTCCCGGAATACAACATCGATGCCATCACCAACGGCGTGCATGCCGGCACATGGACCGCTCCCTCCGTACAGGCCGTCTTCAACCGGCACCTGCCCCGCTGGCGTCAGGACAACGTCACCCTCCGCTACGCCATCGACATTCCCGAAAACGAAATCGTCGAAGCCCACGACGCCTCCAAGCGCGAACTGCTGGATGCCGTCCGTCAGATGACAGGCGTCGAGATGCGCCCCGACATTTTCACCATCGGCTTCGCCCGCCGCGCCGCAACCTACAAACGCGCCGACCTCCTCTTCACCGACGCGCAGCGCCTGGTCCGCATGGCCGACCAGTTCGGCGGCATACAGATCCTCTACTCCGGCAAGGCCCATCCCGCAGATCAGCCGGGCAAAGCCAAAATCCGCCACGTCATCGAACTGGCCAGGGAACTCAGCAACGGCTCCCTGAAAATCGTTTACCTCGAGAACTACGAGTGGAAGCTCGGTGCCCTGCTCACCGGCGGCGTCGATCTCTGGCTCAATACGCCCCGCCGTCCCTACGAGGCCTCCGGCACCAGCGGCATGAAAGCCGCCCTCAACGGCGTCCCCAGCCTCAGCATTCTTGACGGCTGGTGGATCGAGGGCTGGATCGAGGGCGTCACTGGCTGGGCCATCGAAGACCACGACGACGAGTCCGCCGAATCCAATTCCCTCTACGAACATCTGGAGCAGACCATCCTGCCCCTCTACTACACCGACCAGGGCCAGTGGCGTCGCATCATGCGCTCCGCCATCGCCCTCAACGGCTCCTTCTTCAACACCCAGCGCATGCTGGAACAGTACCTCATCGACGCCTACTTCCCCGAGAAGCGCGTCGACAAAGCCGCCGAATCCCTCGAATCGGCGGTAGAGAATACTGTCGCCCAATAGCCGCTCTCGACCCGCGGGACCGGCGATTCTCCGGTCCTGCAACTATTAGGTGAGCCGCATCCGTACGATCAGGTGAGTTGGACGCCCGCCTCCCGGTGCTATACTCCCGGATAAATTCCAGCAAT
>DAHVZZ010000071.1:0-10155 GCA_027323785.1 Acidobacterium sp.
CCTGCGCCGGCAGATTCGCTTCCGCGGCATTATTCTCTCCGACGACATGGAGATGGGCGGCATTCTCTCGCAGATGCCGATCGAGCAGGCCGTGGTGCAGGCGCTCCAGGCCGGCATCCAGATGATCGAAATCTGCCGCGACCCGGAGCTGACGATGCGCGCTTACGAGGCTCTGCTGCGCGAGGCGGAGAAGTCGAAGGCCTTCACTGCGCTGATCGCCAGCGCGTGGCGCAAAATCTACCGCTCCAAAAAGAAGTGGCTGCGCCCGGTACTCCGCCAGAATCTCTCCCAGGCGCGCATCCGCCGACTCTGCGAAGATGTTCGTGACTTCGCAAACCAGGTGGGCGAGACGCCGGTCGCTTCCGTCGATCCCACCGGGTGGAACGGAAAACGATGACTCCAGGCAAGACCCCGGGCCACGGCTCGAAAGCGCTGACGGTCGCCGGCATGATGAGCGGCACTTCGGCCGACGGCATCGATGTGGCGCTGGTGCGTATCAGTCAGGGCAGTGCCAGTCAGGGCCGCGTCAGTCCGGATCAGACGGGCCAGACCCGCAACCAGCCCGATGCGGCGCTGTCCCTCCACGGTCCCGGCCTGGAACTGCTGGCCCATCGTGCCTTTCCTTTTCCGAAGGCGCTCCGCGTGGCCATTCTCGCGGCGATGAACGCGGAGCGCACCTCCGCCGCCGAGCTGGCGCGCCTGAACTGGCGGCTGGGCATGGCCTACGCCGAGGCGCTCCGCTCCACCATCGATTCCACCGGGATCGCGCCGGATCTGGCCGGCTGCCACGGCCAGACCATCTACCACCAGGCCGCGCCCGCCACCTACGCCGGACGCTCCATCGCCTGCACCTGGCAGCTCGGCGAACCCGCGCTGATCGCCGCCGCATGCGGGCTTGCCGTGGTCTCCAACTTTCGCCCCGCGGACATGGCCGCCGGCGGCCAGGGCGCTCCGCTGGTCCCGCTGCTCGATTACGTCCTGTTTGCCCATCCGCACCGGGCGCGCGTGCTGCAGAACATCGGCGGCATCGGCAATCTCACCGCCATCCCCGCCGGACCTGGCGGCCAGTCGGTCGCGGACCAGGCATCGGTACTCGCCTTCGACACCGGCCCCGGCAACATGGTGGTCGACGCGCTCATGCAGCAGCTCTTTGGCAAACCCTACGACCGCGACGGCCGCACCGCCGCCCGCGGACGCATCCTCGAGCCCGCCCTCCGCGCCGCGCTCCGCCATCCGTTCTTCCGCCGGCAGCCGCCCAAATCCGCCGGACGCGAGCAGTTCGGCGCCGACTACGCCCGGCAATTTCTGGCAGACTGCCGCCGCCACAGCTCGGCGCCCGAGGACGCCGTGGCCACAGCCACCGCGCTCACCGTGGAAAGCATCGCCCTCGCCATTCGCCGATGGGTTCTGCCCCACGTTGGCGACGCGCCCCTTGACTGCATCGTTTCCGGCGGAGGAGCGCGCAACCGCACCATTCTCGAAGGCCTTCGCCTGCGACTTCAGCCGTTCAACGGCACGGTGGGCGCCAGCGACGGCGCCGGCATTCCGGCGGAGACCAAGGAGGCGGTCGCCTTCGCCCTGCTGGCGTACCAGACCTGGAATCTGCTCCCCGGCAACGTTCCCTCCGCCACAGGAGCCGCCCGGCCCGCTATCCTTGGATCAGTCACCTATGCACCCCAGGGCAGCGTCACGAGCGGCAAGCCATAATCGCGCCATCGCGCGCCGCTTTCTCCGCCGCGGCCCTGCGCCGGCTCTGGCCGCGTTGTTCTGTGCTCTGCTCCTCGCCGGATGCGGCCATCGCCGCGACCCCAATACCCTGGTGATGCTGATCGAGAACAGCCCCTCGAACCTGGACCCGCGCATCGGCACCGACGCCCAGTCCGAGCACATCGACGCGCTGCTCTTCGATGCGCTGCTGGAGCGCGGCCCGCACTTCAACCTCAAACCCGGCCTGGCCACCAGCTGGAACAGCCCCAACCCGCTCACCTGGGTCTTTCATCTGCGCTCCGGGGTGCGCTTCCAGAACGGCCAGCCGCTCACCTCGCGCGACGTGCAATGGACCATCGGCTCGCTGCTCGATGGCTCCATCATCAGCGTAAAAAGCGGCGCCTACAGGAACGTCTCCAGCATCGACACGCCCGATCCCGCCACGGTCGTCTTCCACCTGAAAAAGCCCGACCCCTCGCTGCCCTACAACCTGAGCACCGGCGCCATCGGTATCGTTCCTTACGGCAGCGGCAGGGATTTCTGGCAGCACCCTATTGGCAGCGGGCCTTTCGAGTTCGTCAGCCAGCATCTGGACCGCGACGTCATTATCCAGCGCAACCCGAACTACTGGGGCACGCCCGCCAAAATCCCGCGCGTCCGCTTCAACGTCGTCCCCGACGCCACCACCCGCGCTCTGGAACTGCAGAAGGGCTCAGCCGATGTGGTCAGCAATGCCCTGCCCGCCGACGAGGTTTACGCGCTGAAACGCGATCGGCACCTGGTAGTGGACGAAGGCCCCGGCACCGACCTTTACTACATCGTCTTCAACATGCGCGACGCCATTCTGCGCGATCCACGCGTGCGCCAGGCCATCGCCCTCGCCATCAACCGGCCGCTGCTCATCCAGTCGCTGTGGCGCGGAGAGGCGCGGCTGGCGGAAAGCGTTCTGCCGCCGCAGAGCTGGGCCTTCACCGACAACGTGGAGCACCATCCGTACGATCCCGCGCAGGCGAATGCCATCCTCGACCAGGCCGGTTACAAGCGCGGCGCGAACGGCATCCGCTTCCACGTCACCATGAAGACCTCCAACGACGAGACCGTGCGCCTGATCTCGGTTGCCATCCAGGCGCAGCTGGCTCAGGTGGGCATCGCGCTCGACCTGCGCAGCTACGAGTGGGCCACCTTCTACGCCGACCTCAGCCGCGGAGCCTTCCAGATGGCCCCCGGCCGCTGGATCGGCGGCAACGAAAGCCCCTCCATCTTCCAGTACATCTGGGACTCGAAATACATGCCGCCGCACGGCGCCAATCGCGGCTTCTACTCCAACCCGGAGATGGACCGCCTGATCGCCGACGCCAACGCCACCACCGACCACCAGCGCCGGCTGCAGGACTACATCCGGATCCAGCAGATCGCCGCCCGCGACCTGCCCAGCTTCAACCTCTTCTATCTGGACTCCGTCGTGGTCCACGACCGGCGCATGACGAATGTCACCCCTAACCCCTCCGGCATGTTCGACTTCCTGCGCACAGCCAGCCTCGCAGCACAAAAGTCTCGCTGAGGCGGACCTAATGTAGTCCCTAATAATCACCAAAGAGGAACGCTGTTGCTTCCCTACCAAGCGGCGGTTCACATACGTTAATTCCGAGAAGGCGCAGTTGTCCTCGATCAAACGCGTTCATGAAAGGGAGTCGTTCCGAACCGGCAACCTCGGAATCGGCGTAAGCAAGCGATCGGCATAGGAGGATAGTGGATCTCGTCACGCATTCGCCCCAAACCGGGTGATCCCGTTTCAGCCGCTCCGCCGCCAGTTCCAATTCAAGATCAGGATCAAAACTGGCATGAAAGGCTCTTATAGAATTCAGCAGCGGTTCAGATATGCGCGCAACTGATACCGTCAGCAAAGCGATTCGCCGAGCAGAATCATTGGGAAATGAAAAATGGTGCATGTCAGCTGTGTATGCCTGACCGTCATGCTTCCAGTGGAAGTAGGATGCGTACCCAAGGGCCAATTCGACAGGTGACAACGGGCGACGCTTCCATCCGTCCGATATCAGACGCGTACCAACCTTGATCAGGTCACCTATCGCCTCCCCCATGACCGAGTCCCCCAACAGGTGAGGAGCAGGATCGCATCTGACTTCCGCAATGAGCCGCCTGAACCAATCCATTGGCACTCCTCCTGTACCTTTTGCCGAACCTGACCGCTTCGATACCGAATCATCTTTTGGGGCCCAATATTCTTCTGACAAGGTCGGCCAGCCTTGCTCCATCCTGATCGCCCGCCCGAATCACCTTCTGGTATCGAATCAAGCCTTTTCCCCCATAAATCCGCGTCTTCCCGCAAGCGTCCACACTGGCGCGAGCCCCGGCAACACCAACGCTAAGCCGTGGTCCGCTTTTCGACAGGTTGACCCGAATTCCGGGCAAAATGCGCAGTGACTTCCTGAAGAACCAGCCCATTGGCTATCTCGGTTTCCGTGTTGGCTTGCAGGCGAGCCATGCACTGGCCGTCATGGTGACCAAGCCAGCGATTACAGCACCGATGAATTTGAGCACGAATGTGTTCTCCTCCTCAATCGACGATCAAAAACTGGCTGACGATTACTCCTTTGCGACTACGCCCTCTGCAAGCCTCTGCATTTCCTCGCTTAGTTGGTGATTCTGGAATGGTCGCAGCGGCGGAAGCTTCAGTTCTCGCAGCGCCTGAAACGCCGTCTGGCAACGGCCAATCATATCTGCGACATCGAGCCCAGTGCATACTGTTCGATAGCTGTTTACTGCTGCGGCAGCCTGTATCCTGACGTCACGGTTCTGATCCAAGACGGAGCGCCGGTGACATCTCAGCGTCTCTGACAGAAGACGGCAGGCGTCAATGGTCCGTTTGTTTGCGGCGATGTTCGCCATCAGGGATTCTCGAGGACCGCCATGTGCAAGTTGTGCCTGTGCATCTGCCATATGCCTCACGGCGTCCGTTTCGCGCTTCGCCACCTTTGGCAGGAAGTGCTCGCTAATTTGTCGCGTAAAGTGCGTCTGAATTCGATCGACCGCCAACACCAGCAGCACATACATGCCGTAATACTTCTTCGTTTCTGCTGGAGCTTCTCTGCTGGCATCGACTAATTCCTGCAGTTGCTCCGTCAGCCGACCAATATTCGTAATGACCGCAGCCATCGAAACAAGCTCATCCTCTACTGGCAATAGAAACGTATCGGCCGTCTCCGAGGAGACGCTAAGGCCGATTTGAATCAGATGTTCTCTAAAACCGACCTTAAGACCCTCGATCTGCTGAATTCTCGCAGCAATGCGGTCGGTCTCATCAGCAATGCTGTCCTTCAGAGCCTCTTTGCTCTGAGCGACCAAGCCCTCAATGAAATTCTGGGACTGCTCTTCTGGAGCCGAGAGGCACTGTTCCCGGTACCCTGCAATTCGTGACCGAGATATGACATTTTCCGCCTGAAGGTCGCGGATACGCTGCCTGTAGCCAGCCGCTCCGCAAGTGCCAAGCACGGTTAGAGCCGCATCGAGAATATCATCGATCTCCTCTTGGCAACTCCTTTTCGTGGTTCGTAGTGGATTCCAAGACGACTCAGGCGTGTCCGGCGATTCTTTCTGGTCGTAAACCGCCAACGCCCTATCGAGCACCGGAGAGGCTTTCTCCCAAAGCACGCCGACAGTCGGCGCTTCGGTGGCAGAGCCCCTTGAGAGAAACTCGCGCGCCTGACGCTGCACATCCTCTATCAAGCGACCCGCCTGATCCACAACACTCTGTACGTTCATCACGAGCCCATTGGTACCGACACAGATCCAGCAACTTTGTGAAGCGGAAGTATAACAGACGAAAAACTATCAGCGAGTGACGGAACTCACAATCGGATAGCCCTCTATTCGCTTCATTTCTTTCTTTCCCCCCACGCCCTGCTCCATATGCTTCCGGTACAGCACGCAGGCCTTCCGCATCCTCATCGGCTGCGCCTCCGCCTTGCCCTCGGCGGTAAAGTGCATCAGTTCCAGGCCGCGTGCCTGGCCCGAAGCATGGCCCGAAGCCTGCGTCCCCGCATACCGCGGCCACTCCGGCAACCCCTTTCCGTTCGGATTCCCCGTCCGCGCGAAGTTCGTCCAGTAGCCCTGCATCGTCTGGGAGAGCGCCGCGTCCGTTGCCCCATAGGTCCCGCCCATGATCCCCTTGCCTGGCGTCTGCGCCCAGCCGAAGACATAGGGCAGCTCGCCGCTGTGGCGGGTCGAGGGCTGGCCGGTGCCCGGCAGCGGGCGCTCGAACTGGTACTCCCACACCGGAATGCCGCGCCGCCCCAGCCACTGGCCGGCAATCCGCGCCGGGCAGCGGAAGTAGACGTCGGTCATCAGCTGCGTTCCCGCCGAGCCCAGCCTGGGATCGACCGGCGGCGAATCCGAATGGGCCAGGCCGTAGGCCGCCACCGCCGCTTCGCCCTCCTGCCCGAAATCCTTCCGGATCGCCGCCCGCACCTTGTTCGGCGGATCGGGCGGCGCGCCCGGCTGGATCACGCTCGTCCGGCTGAAGGAGAACTCCTGAATGTTGTTGCCGATCAGCAGCGGGACGCGGTGGGAGCTGTTGCGCAGCGCCGCCGCCGGCTGCTCGGTCAGCACCCATCCGTCCACATTCACATCCGGACCCCTGCGGGTGGGCACGCCTTCATGGTCGGGAGCCGTGAAGCGGTTGGCCAGTTCCAGCAGCTTCTGCGCGGGAATGGCGCGCAGCTCGGCCAGCTGATGCGGCCCCGGCCTGACCCCGGTGGAGGCCGCGAACGCCTCGCCCAGCGCCTCGGCCTGGGTGCGATCCGGCAGCACCGGATCGGGCGCGATGGGGCCGCCGCTCTCGTCAATCGCCCGCTGGAAGAGGCCCCGGCTCAGCGGACTGGTCAGCAGCATGCCCACATCGATGGCTCCGGACGACTGCCCGGCGATGGTGATATTGCCGGGATCGCCGCCAAACTGCGCGATGTTGGCCCGCACCCACCGGAGCGCGGCCATCTGATCCAGCAGGCCGTAGTTGCCGGAGCTGTGGTGCGGCGACTCGGCCGTGAGCGCCGGCAGCGCCAGAAATCCAAAAATGCCCAGGCGGTAGTTGATGCTGACCAGCACGACACCGTGGCGGGTGAGCGTCTGCGGGCCGTAGTGTCCGGAGCCGTTGTAGTTGGCGCCGCCGTGAATCCAGAAGATGACCGGCAGCGGATGCTTCGGTTTGAGCGCCGGCGTGGCCACATTCAGATACAGGCAGCTTTCCGAATCGTGGGTCGCGTCCCAGTGGTTCCAGCCCCAGTCCATCTGCATGCACGAGTGCGGAGCCGTCGTCGCCTCCCGCACCCCGCTCCAGTGCGCCGGCGGCTGCGGCGGCTTCCACCGCAGCTTGCCCACCGGAGGCGCCGCGTACGGAATCCCCTGGAAAACCGCCTCATGCTGCGCGTCATAAGCTCCCACCAGCACCCCCTGCCGCACCCGCACCTGCGGCGCTGCGGAAGCAGCCTTCGCCGCCGGTAAAAAAGCCACCGCGCCCACCACCATCGTCACCACCGTGGACACCACCAGCCGAATCGTCTGTCGCATCTGTTTTTCCTGAGGAAAAATCCTGAATCGCATCCCCGCACGGCAGTCTACACCGCGCGCTCGCCGCCACCCATCGGAATCGCAAGCCCGCGCTTCCCCGCGCGGTAGCCGGATGCAATAATCGGGGGTGCTCCGCAACGCCTTCACACCCACGCTCTCAGGAGGAACCGTGAAGCTCTCCGGTCTGTTCGCAGCCGCCCTTGCCGCCCTGCTCGTCGCCGCCCAGCCAGGGGTGGCGCAGAAAGCGCATTCCTACGTCGTACCCACCGCTTCCGGCCGCGTTTCCGGTGAGCTGGTCCCGCACTCGACGATCGTCGTCTTCAAGGGCATTCCCTACGCCGCACCTCCGGTGGGCAAGCTCCGCTGGCGCGCGCCGCAGCCGGTGCAGCCGTGGAAGGGCATCCGCCCGGCCGACCACTTCAGCGACAGCTGCGTGCAGCAGACCCCCAACCAGTTCCTGCCGTGGACGCCGGCCTTTATGACCCACCGGCACGTGAGCGAAGACTGCCTCTACCTGAACGTGTGGACGCCGCACGCCACCGCCGCCGCCAACCTGCCGGTCATCGTCTTTATCCACGGCGGAGCCTTTACTTCGGGGGCGGGCAGCATTCGTATCTACAACGGCACAAACCTGGCGAAGACCGGCCTGGTAATCGTCACCATCAACTACCGCGTCGGCATCTTCGGATTCTTCGCCTCGCCGCAGCTCTCCGCCGAGTCGCCGCACCACACCTCCGGCAATTACGGGCTGATGGACCAGATCGCGGCGCTGCGCTGGGTGCGCCGCAACATCCGCGCTTTTGGAGGCGACCCGAATCGCGTGACGATCTGGGGGCAGTCCGCGGGCGCATGGAGCGTGGAGGCTCTGACGCTTTCGCCGCGCGCCACTGGGCTCTTTCAGCGCGCGCAGGCCGACAGCGGCATCGGCATCAACGGCTTTGGCACCGCCAGCCTGAAGACCGCCGAGGCCAATGGCGAGAAATTCGCCGCACGCATCGGCGCGCACTCGCTGCAGCAGCTCCGCGCCATCCCGGCAATGCAGCTGCTCAACGACGTCCGCTGGACCGACCACATCGGCCCGGACATCGACGGCTGGGTGCTGCCGGCCTCGCTGCGCAAGCTCACCGCCGACGGATCGGGCAGTCACGTTCCGCTGGTGGCCGGATGGGAGGCGAATGACTGGATGCTGGGCTCGCCGCGCATCCATACCGTGCAGGCCTACCGGCAGCTGGCGCAGCGCCTCTACGGCAGTATGGCGGCGAGCTTCCTGCGCCTCTACCCGGCGACCACCGCCAGCCAGGCTGTCTCGATGGAAAGGCTCAGCTCCGAGGACCGCGACCGCGTCGCCATGTTCCTCTGGGCCACCGCGCGCGACAAGAGCCCCGGCGCAAAGCAGCCGATTTACACCTACTACTTCGACCGCGCGATTCCCTGGCCGGAACACCCGGAGTTTGGGGCGTTCCATTCCGGCGAGCTGCCCTACTTCTTCCGCAATCTCCACCTGATGATCCGCCCCTGGCAGCCGGTGGACTTCGAAGTCTCGCAGGAAGCCTCCGGCTACCTGAAGAACTTCGCCACCAGCGGCGATCCCAATGGCGCGGGGCTGGCCCCGTGGCCGCACTTCCGTCCCGGCTACCCGATCACCATGCATCTGGGCGTGCACATGGGCGCCATGCCCATCACCGACCCCGACCGCCTGGCTTTCTGGAGGAAGTACTTCGCCTCGCCGGAATCCGCGCACGCACCGATTTTCTGAGCCGCCGGGGCCGGAACGGGGGAGCCGTCACAGCTCCCTCGTCTTCGACCCCTGGTAAATTTCCTCGTTGGTCCCGGGGCGGCCCACGTCGCCCTTGTGCGGCCGCATGGTGCGCGCCCGGATGTCCTGCTCCAGCGACGCCGCCTCCGGCTTCACCTGCGGCTGGCGCTCCATGCCATGGGTGGGATTTTGGGCCGGATTTTGGGTGGGATTTTCGGTGGGCGCGCCATGCTGTGCGCGATCTTCGGCTGCGCGCCGCCATTCGTCCGCGTGATCGACGTACTTGTGTGTCTGCGGCATAGGATTCTCCTCCTCATGGGAAGAATCCGCCGCCTTCCGGCGTTGCCCGCGGGCCGCCGCATTCGGCCGCGCTACGGAATCAGGTGCTGCTGTTTCAGCAGCATATAAACGACCAGGGCGATCAGCGCCACCAGCAGCGTGCCCAACACGCCGGCCGTCTTCTTCACCAGGGAGTGCACCGTGCGCAGATCCTCGACCATCTCCGAGCTCTCAAAGGCGTTGCGCTCTGAGGCCTCGCGCGTGTGCGCCACCTCTTCTTCCAGACGCTTCATCTGCAGCACCTGGTCCTGCACCGCCATCCGCAAATCGTGCTGCGAGCCCTGCATCTCGTTCACCGTCTGCTTCAGCTCGGCGGAGATGCCCGGGCCGGCCTCGGCCTGCGCCATCTCCAGAATGCGCGCGATGTACGGCACCAGGCCCCGGAACGGCATCAGCGCCTGGGCCATGGGGTTGTGCTCCATCTCCCGGCTGGTCTCGGAGTAGCCAGGGATGGCCCGCATCTCGCCGCCTTCCCGCGCCGATTCCGCCGGGCCGGGCACCGTCTCTTCCACCGTCTCCGGCTGATCCTGGAAGTGGTTCTCGCGCGCGGGCTCGTCGTCCGAAGCCAGTGCGATAAGCCTGTCGACCGCCGATTCGCTCTTGTATCGATTCATGGGGATACCTTGGCAACACTATAGTCAATCACAAGCGCAGGCTGAAGTCTTTTCTCCGCCTCCGGCACTATCCCGGGCCATTACCCGATAAGGTACACTGGGCCGTCCTTCAGCGCGAACATGAGACTCACGCCTGTTGAGACATCACCAGCATGA
>DAHVZZ010000084.1:0-9864 GCA_027323785.1 Acidobacterium sp.
ATTCCAACCGCGCCCGCGCCCTGGTCTCCCGCTCCGGCGGCCACCGGCGTACCCGCCGTCAAACCCGTCAGACCCGCCGCCTCCGCGCTGATCTTCGCGCAAATCTCCGGCGACTCATACAGGTCCGGCAGCCAGCTCTCCGGAATTCCCGCAACCTTCGCCACTTCCTTCGACCACGTCCGATGCGCCACGTCCAGCAGCAGCGTCCCGGAAGCCTCCTGCACGTCGATCGCATAGCTCCCCGTCAGCCGATACCGCACGTAATCCTTCGGGCACAGAATATGCGCGATCCGCGAGAAAATCTCCGGCTGATGCTCCTTCACCCACAGCAGCTTGGTCAGCGTAAAGTTGGGCAGCGCCGGATTGGCCGTCAGCTCAATCAGCTTCTCACGTCCTTTTTCTCCGCCGCCGAACTGCTCGTGCAGCCAGTCGCACTGCGGCTGCGTGCGCGTGTCGCACCAGATCAGCGACGGCCGCAGCACCTTGCCGTCCTTGTCCAGCATCACCGCCCCGTGCATCTGCCCCGTCAGCCCAACCGCCTGCACCTTCTTCCCCGGAACCTGCGCCAGAACAGCGCGAATCGCTTCCTGCGCCGCGCGCCACCAGTCTTCCGGATCCTGCTCCGCCCATCCAGGATGCTCCGTGCGGAACGCCGCATGCTCGCTCGACGCCGAAGCAATGAGTTTTCCCTGCTCATCCACCAGAACGGCGCGCGTGCCGCCCGTGCCTACATCCATTCCCAGAAACACAGTCATTCCCCCGGTAAATCGCTGTAGTGAACCCAGATCAATGTATCAGAGTGGCGACAATCCCGAATGATCCAGGTTCTTTCCGATTGCCCTGGACCTCAACCACCTGTCGCGCAAACCATGTCGTCCTACGATTCCGCCTTCGGCAGCTCCACCCCATTCGCGCTGGGCAGCCGCACATCCTCCACCGGCTCGCTGTAGCGGATCGCAAAGTTCTCCGTCCGCCGCAGCGAAAACACCGGCGAATTCCCCGCGTTCCGCGCCTCGATGCTGAAGAACTTCGCCCCCTTCACCCGGTCCAGAATGATCGCCGGCCGCGCATCCGCCTTTCCCGTCCGCACCTGCACGTTGCTCATCGAAAGCCCGTCCAGGTGGCGCACAAAAAACCCATACGCCGGCAGCGTCCCAAACATCGTTGGCTCGGGATAAGTCGCCGGACCCTCCGGCACATGGATCGCCGCCTCCGCCGCCGTACCTCCGCCCTCCGCGACAATCAGAATGTCCTGCAGGCTCACATCCTCGATGTTGTGCCCCGGGATTCCCGTCAGCAGCGAACAGTACTTCGCTGACGTATTCCAGCACACCAGGTTGCTGATCTTCACTCTGCGAATCCTGCCCGGGTGCGTAGTCGTCTTCGGACCCCGCAGCCGCGCGCCCAGCCGCATAAACAGCGGCGACGTAACGATGTCGCGCATCGTGATGTTCGTGATCGCCACATCTTCAAGGTGCGCACCGTCCTCCGTCTCCAGGGCCAGCCCATAACACCCCTCGAAAACACAGTTGCTGATGGCGACATTGAGAAACGCGCCATTCGATTCCGTCCCGAACTTGATGCGCCCCACATGCGGAATATGATCCGCCGGCGTGTACTTCTTCCAGGTGCCGTCGATCACCGAGCCCACTCTCCAGCAGCCGGAAACGTAGCAGTTCGTGATCGTCACGTTCTCCGTCGGTCGCGGATACCCCAGCGAATACGAGCTCTTCAGGCAAATGCCGTCGTCCCACGGCGAATTCACCGTCGTGTTCGAGAGGCGCACATTCCGGCAGCAGTCAATGTCCATCCCGTCGCGGTTCGTGTCGATAATCAGGTTGTCGATCGTCAGGTTGTCCACGCCCGTTGCCAGAATCCCAAACCACCCGCCCTGCAGAATCGCGAAATCGCGCAGCAGCACGTTGTGGCAGCTCTTCAGCGAAATCGATTTGTCTCCCACTCCAGGCTCATTGGCGTGCGGTTCCGGCCCCCCCGTATCGCGGGCCAGTCCCTTGCCATGAATCAGCCCCGGCCCGGTGATGGAAACATCGTGCAGCCCCACGCCCCAGATCAGGCTGTTGTGCCAGTGGTCGTGCCCGTAATCCTGATACATGTGCCACGGTTCGTTCGGCTCGGCCGCGTCGTAATGCGCCCCTTCAGCCGCCAGAATCGTCGCCCCCCGCTGCAGGTGCAGCTCAATGTTGCTCTTCAGCCGGATCGAGTAGCACGCATACGTTCCCGCCGGAAAGACAACCGTCCCGCCTCCCGCTGCCGCAGCCACCTCGATGGCCCGGTTGATCGCAGGCGTGTCGATCGTGTGCCCGTCGCCGGTCGCCCCAAAGTCGCGAACCGAAAATACCCCAAACGAACGGCCACCCGCGCCATGCATTCCGGCCTGGGCCGCCGCCGGCTGCGCGCCAATAGCGCCCCCCAGAACCGCGCCGGTCATCCCGGCCCCGGCCATACGAAAAAAGTCCCTGCGAGTATCGAATGAACTACCTGCCATTTCCACTCCTCAATAGACACTGCAAACACTGCTCCAACACATTACCTGAGCGGAGCTGGCGCGCGAAACTTCGCTAGGAATTTGATTCCGATCCGCCCTGCGGTGGCATCATGAAGAGTGCGCATCTCGCTCTTCATCACCTGTTACAACGACACTCTCTTCCCCACCACCGGTCAGGCCACCGTTCGCCTGCTGGAGCGCCTCGGGCACACCGTCGACTTCCAGCCCGAACAGACCTGCTGCGGCCAGATGCACTACAACACCGGCTATCAGCGCGAGGCTCTCCCGCTCATGCGCCGCTTCGTCGAAATTTACCGCGAGGCCGAGCTCATCTGCGTCCCGTCCTCCTCCTGCGTCGCCATGATCCGCGACCATTACCCCAAAATGGCCGATGAGCTGCAGGATCCCACCCTGGCGCGCGACGTCGATGAACTGCTGCCCCGCGTCTTTGAGCTCACCGAACTGCTGGTCCAGCGCCTCGGCGTTGAAGACGTCGGCGCGTACTTCCCCCACCGCGTCACCTACCATGCCAGCTGCCATTCCCTGCGCAGCCTCCATCTCGGCGATACGCCACTGCGTCTGTTACAACATGTCCGAGGCATCGACCTCGTAGACCTCCCCAACGCGGACCGCTGCTGCGGCTTCGGCGGAACCTTCGCCGTCAAAATGGGCGACGTCTCCGCCGCCATGCTCTCCGAAAAGATGCAGGACATCGCCTCCACCCAGGCCGAGGTCGTCACCGCCGTCGACAATTCCTGCCTCATGCACATCTTTGGCGGACTCCACCGTCAGAACACCGGCATTCGCACTGCGCATATCGCTGAAATTCTCGCCGCCACTGAAGACCGTCAGGAGGTGCGCCCATGACCGTCCGCGTTGCCGAAGCCTCCGAAGCTCCTTCCTTCCAGAAGGCCGCGCTGCCCCTGCTCCATGACGCGCAGATCCGAAGCAACGTCCGTCACGCGACTGACGTGATCCAGCGCAAGCGCGCGCAGGTCGTCGGCGAAAGCCCGGACTGGCAACAGCTCCGCACCGCCGCCAGCGAAATCAAGGCGCACACGCTCCGCTACCTCGACCACTACCTGCTCCAGTTTGAGCAAGCCTGCACCGCCGCCGGCGGACACGTTCACTGGGCCGCCGACGCCGACGAAGCCAACCGCATCGTCGCCGGACTCGTGCGCCACTACGGCGGCCAGGAGGTCATCAAGATCAAGACCATGACCTCTGACGAGACGCGCCTCAACGAGGCGCTCGCCCAGGAAGGCATCCGCGCGCACGAGACCGACCTGGCCGAACTCATCATTCAGCTTGGTCACGACAAGCCCTCGCACATCGTCGTCCCCGCGCTTCACAAAAATCGCACCCAGGTGCGCGAAATCTTCCGCGAGAAGATGAATCTGCCCGATCTCGGCGACCGTCCCGAGGATCTCACTGCCGCCGCGCGCACCTACCTGCGCAAAAAATTCATGCACGTAAACATCGGCGTCTGCGGCGCTAACTTCCTCGTCGCCGAAACGGGCGGCGTCTGCATCGTCGAATCGGAAGGCAACGGCCGCATGTGCCTCACCCTCCCCAGCGTGCTCATCTCCCTCGCCGGCATCGAGAAAATTGTCCCCACCTTCCAGGACCTGGAGGTCTTCCTCCAGCTGCTGCCGCGTTCCGCCACCGGCGAGCGCATGAACCCCTACAATTCCCTCTGGACCGGAGTCCATCCCGGCGACGGCCCGCGACACTTTCACATCGTCCTGATGGACAACGGCCGCACCGGCGTCCTCGCCGATCCCGACGCCCGCGAAACCCTGCACTGCATCCGCTGCGCCGCCTGCCTCAACACCTGCCCCGTCTACCGCCAGACCAGCGGCCTGGCCTACGGCTCCAGCTATTCGGGCCCCATCGGAGCCATCCTCACTCCGCAGCTTCTCGAAATGCGTCACGCCCAGTCTCTGCCCTACGCCTCCTCGCTCTGCGGCGCCTGCTTCGAAGTCTGCCCCGTCAAAATCAACATCCCCGAAGTCCTCATCCACCTGCGCGGACGCGTCGTGCGCGAGCAGAAACCGGCCCTCGACCCTGAATCCCTCGCCATGAAAACCATCGCCGCCGTCTTCACCAGCCGCACCCGCTACGAGGCCGCGCAGCGCCTCGCCCGCATCGGCCAGTGGCCCATGGAACGCGACGGATGGATGCGCAACCTCCCCGGCATGCTCGGCAACTGGACCAAAGTCCGCGACCTGCGCGCCCTTCCGCAACAGACCTTCCGCGAATGGTGGAAGCAGCGCGGCCCTCGGACTGACGCGCAACTCTCCCCACGAAAAGCAGAGGCCCCCCATGACTGACACGCGCGAGGCGATCCTCTCACGCATTCGCAACTCCATCGGCCCCGCCTCCGGCGACGCCCAGCGTGAGCGCGAGGCGATCCAGCGCACCTATCTCCGCACCGGCAGCCTCGATCCTGACTCCCGCCTGCGGCTCTTCGTCGAGCGCCTCCGCGACTACGACGCCAACGTGGTCGAAACCGGCACCGCTTCTCTCAGCTCAGCCATCGCCGCAATTCTGCGCGCCAATGGCCAGCGCAAAGTGATCTCCGCCGACGGCCTTCCGCCCGAGCTGCTGCCGCCCGATTTCAGATTCCTCCCCGAGCGCGATGCGGACCGCGCCGACCTCAACGACTGCGACGGCATACTCACCCGCTGTACCGTTGCCATCGCCGCCACCGGCAGCATCGTCCTCACCCACGGGCCCGGCGAAGGCGCGCGGCGTCTCACCCTCCTTCCCGATCGACATCTCTGCATCGTGCGCGCCGAGCAGGTCGTCGAAACCGTACCCGAAGCCTTTGACCGCCTCGCACCCTTTTCCACCATGCCAATCACGTTCATCTCCGGACCCTCCGCCACTGCCGACATCGAGATGACCCGCATCCGCGGCGTCCATGGCCCGCGTTTTCTGGATGTTGCCCTGGTGCGCTGAATCCCTCCGTCCCGCATTCCGGAACGGAACCGCGTCCCAATTTGGATTCCGCGCCCCATCCAGTCTCTTCCACGCGGCACTCCTGTGTCTGCCGTCACATCGCGCACTCTATCTCTCTGCTATGTTCCAGTGTTCCCGTGGATTGGGCGCAGAGCCGGCAGGGGGCGTCCCGGAGAGCGAAACAAGCTGTCGGGGAGGCTTTGTGCCGGTCACAGTCTGGATTTCGTTCCTTCTTCCAGTGAGCGCTCTGTCGCTCGCTGTCGCCTGGTTCTTCACCAGGCAGGTGTCCGGTGCAAAATCCGGCTCGTCTGCCCTGCAGCCCATCGCTGTCCAAAACCGCCACTCCGTCGGCAGCCGTATCCGGAATCTCTCTTCCCGCCGCTGGACAAAATATTCCGGCATCGCGGCCATGCTGCTCCTTCTCGCTCCAGGCATGGCTATGGCGGAACCCGCTGGCAGCGAAGCCAGTCTCAAGCTGCCGGACATGACCCAGGTGACCTTCTTCGGTCTCAACGGCCATCATCTGCTTCTCTTCGGACCGCTGTTCTGCATCATGGGCATGGTCTTCGGCCTCTTCATGTATTCCCATCTCAAGGTCCTGCCCGCCCACCGCTCCATGAAGGAAGTCTCGGAGCTGATCTGGGAAACCTCCAAGACCTACCTCATCAATCAGGGCAAATTCCTGCTCCTTCTCTGGTCCTTCATCGCCGTCGTCATCCTGGCCTACTTCGCACTCCTGCTTCACTTCAGCGCCCTGCGCGTGGCCATCATCCTCACCTTCAGCGTGCTCGGCATGGCCGGCAGCTATTTCGTCGCGTGGTTCGGCATCCGCGTAAATACCCTCGCCAACTCGCGCTCCGCATGGGCCTCCCTCGGCGGCAATCCCTATCGCACCTTCAGCGTTCCCCTCAAGGCCGGTATGAGCATTGGCATGATGCTCATCTCCATTGAGCTGCTGATGATGTTCGTCATCATCCTCTTCGTTCCCGGCGACTACGCCGGGCCGTGCTTCATCGGATTCGCCATCGGCGAGTCCCTCGGCGCCGCCACTCTCCGCCTGGCCGGCGGCATCTTCACCAAAATTGCCGACATCGGCGCCGACCTCATGAAAATCGTCTTCCACGTCAAGGAAGACGATGCCCGCAACCCCGGTGTCATCGCCGACTGCACCGGCGACAATGCCGGCGACTCCGTCGGCCCCACCGCCGATGGCTTTGAGACCTACGGCGTTGTCCAGGTCGCGCTCATCGCCTTCATCATGCTCGGCGCCAGGGGCGCGGTCACTGCCGTCCAGCTTCTCGTCTGGCTCTTCGCCGTGCGCGTGGCCATGCTCGTGGCCGCCGTTGGAGGCTATTACATCAACGGAATGCTCGCCCGCGCGAAATACAGCCGCGCCAAAGAAATGAACTTCGAGGCCCCGCTCACATCGCTCGTCTGGATTACCTGCGCCGTGACCATCGCCATCACCTATCCGGTCACCTGGGCCCTCCTGTCCAGTCTCGGCGGAGATCCAACCCTCTGGTGGAAACTTGCCACCATCACCTCTTGCGGAACCATCGCCGGAGCGCTCATTCCCGAGCTGGTCAAGGTATTCACCTCCACCAGGGCCCGCCACGTGCAGGAAGTCGTCGCCTCGGCCAGAGAGGGCGGTGCCGCGCTCGGCCTCCTTTCCGGCTTCGTCTCCGGCAACTACTCCTCCTACTACCTGGGCCTCGCCGTCATCGCCCTCATGGCCCTCGGATATGGCGTCAGCACCTTCGGATTCGACAACGTCATCCTCGCCGCCCCCATGTTCGCCTTTGGACTGGTCGCCTTCGGCTTCCTCGGAATGGGGCCCGTCACCATCGCGGTCGATTCCTTTGGCCCTGTCACCGACAACGCGCAGTCCATCTACGAGCTCTCCCTCATCGAGACGCAGCCCGGCGTTCGTGACGAGGTGAAACGCCAGTACGGCGTCAGCGTCGACTTCGAAAGCGCCAAAAAGATGCTCGAAGCCGCTGACGGCGCGGGCAACACCTTCAAGGCCAGCGCCAAACCCGTGCTCATCGGCACCGCTGTCGTCGGCGCCACCACTTTGATCTTCGCCACCATCATGGCGCTCACCAATTCCCTCACCACCAACGTCTCCAAGCTCTCCCTCCTCCACGCTCCCTTCCTGCTCGGGCTCATCACCGGCGGAGCTGTCATCTATTGGTTCACCGGCGCTTCCACCCAGGCCGTCACCACCGGCGCCTACCGTGCCGTCGAATTCATCAAAAGAAACATCCACATCGAGGGCGCCGACAAAGCCTCCACCGAGGACAGCAAGAAGGTCGTCGGCATCTGCACCCGCTACGCTCAGAGCGGAATGCTCACCATCTTCATCTCGCTCTTCTTTGCCGCGCTGGCCTTCGCTTTCCTCGATCCCTTCTTCTTCATCGGCTATCTGATCTCCATCGCCGCCTTCGGTCTCTATGCCGCCATCTTCCTCGCGGACGCCGGGGGCGCCTGGGACAACGCTAAAAAGATCGTCGAAGTCGACCTCCACGAAAAAGGAACTCCTCTCCATGAGGCCACCGTCGTCGGCGACCTGGTCGGCGACCCCTTCAAGGACACCGCTGCCGTTGCCCTCAACCCGGTCATCAAGTTCACCACGCTCTTCGGCCTCCTCGCCGTCGAACTGGCCGTCAAGATCTCCAGCACCAACCCCGTCCTGACTCATGTGCTGGCCGGAGTATTCTTCCTGGTCTCCCTGATCTTCGTATATCGCTCCTTCTACAGCATGCGCATCCACAGCGGTGAACCCACCGACTTTCAGGACAGCGCGCCGCATAACACCTTTCCGCAGGAAAGCGACTTCGAACTGACGGCTGCCGGTTCAGCCAACCACGCGCACCGCTAGTCGTTCAAACAGCCTTCACGGAGCACATGCTCCTTTTGCGTGGAACTGGGGATCAATCGATCCACGGTTCCACGCCTTTTCATTGCTCACCCATCTCCGCATGCCACGGCCGCGGCGCTTCTTCGGCATCCACCAATCCCCCAAAATCGGATACCCTCAAATCATGATCAAAGGCATCACAACGATTCGCCCGGTGCACTCAGCGGCTCACTTCGATGAGCTGGTGAGCTTCTTTTCCGCGCTGGGTTTCGAGCCGGGCCGCAACTGGGATGTGAACCCAGGCGCACCCGGAAAAGCCAGCCGCGGACGGCCCTTCCTCGCTCCCATCGGCAACCTTGAGCTCATCGATGGCGAGCCGCCTACTCTCAACACCGATCTCCTCGTCGAAGTCACCGCTCTCGACGCCGTCTACCAGGTCGCGCATCAGTGGCTCGAAAAGAATGCCGGAGCCGACGCCGCAGAGACACGCATCTCCCCTGCCGAGGACACCTACTGGAAGTCCCGCCTCTTCACCGTCGAGCCCATCCCCGGCTTCACCGTCGCCTTCTGGGAGTGGCAGGATCCGCTGCGCGGCAAAGCCATCGCGCTCGAAGGCGATCTCAGCGCCTCCGGCATGCGCTTCGCCATCGTCGTCGCTCGCTGGAACGCCGTCATCACGGACCGTCTGCTCCAGGGCGCTCTCGATGCCCTTCTCCGCAGCGGCGCTCGTCGCGAAGACATCCACATTGTCCGCGTCCCCGGCTCCTGGGAGATCCCCGGCGCTGCCCGCCAGCTCGCCGAAACCGGACAATACGATTCCGTCGTCACCCTCGGCTGCCTCCTCCGCGGCGAAACCGCCCATTACGAAGCCATCTACAACGAGGTGGCCCGCGGCATCGGACAGTCCCAGCAGGAAACCGGCATTCCGCATTCCTTCGGTGTCCTCACCTGCGACTCCCTCGAACAGGCGCTCGATCGTGCCGGCCTCAAAAGCGGCAACAAGGGATTTGAAGCTGCTGCGGCCGCCATCGAGATGGTTTCCCTGCACCGTAAAATCGCATCCGCCTCCGAAACCGCGGGACCGCGCCCATGACCCAGGTCGGAAAACGCCGCAAAGCCCGTGAGCTTGCCATGCAGATGCTCTTCCAGTCCGACGTCGGACGCCAGAACCCCGACGAAGTACGCAAAACCTTCTGGCAGGCACGCGACGAGGTCGACGACTCCACCCGCGGCTTTGCCGAAGATCTCTTCCGCGTGGCCAAGGCTCGCGAGGAGGAAATCGACGACCTGATCGAGAAGTATTCGCGCAACTGGCGCATCGCCCGCATGTCCGCCGTCGACCGCAACGTGCTGCGCATGGCCGTCGCCGAGCTTCTCGGCTTCCCCGGAATGCCGGCCTCCATCGTCATCGACGAAGCCCTCGAGATCGCCCGCCGCTACTCCGCTCCGGAATCCATCGACTTCCTCAACGGCCTCCTCGACGCTATCGCCAGAAATCGCTGAACCGAAACCGGATGAGCCCTTCAGGGGCTCA
>DAHVZZ010000097.1:0-2144 GCA_027323785.1 Acidobacterium sp.
AGACGGCGGCGGCGGTGTTGTCGGCGTAGCAGCCGCAGCCGATGAGGGAGGAGTCGCCGACGCGGCCGGGAGCCTTGTTGAGTGTGCCTCCGGTGGAGGTGGCGGCGGCGAGATGGCCGTGGGCGTCGAGGGCGACGGCTCCGACGGTGTCGTGGGATTCGGCTCCGGGGAATTCGGACAATTCGCCGGAGAAGGTGCGGTCGGGCGAGCCGGATTGCTGGCGCGCCTGAGCTTCGGCGAGGCGGAGGCGCTCGCGGTCGAGGACCAGCTCGGAGTTGTCGATGAGGGGCATGCCGTGGGAAGCGGCGAAGGCTTCGGCTCCGGGGCCGGTGAAGTAGACGTGGGGGCTTTTGTCGAGGACGAGGCGGGCGGCCTGGATGGGATTGCGGATGCGCTCGACGCAGGCGACGCCGCCGGCGCGGAGGGTGGCTCCGTCCATGAGGAGGGCGTCGAGCTGAACGCGGCCGTCGCTGGTGAGGAAGCTGCCGCGGCCGGCGTCGAAGGCGGGATCGTCTTCAAGGACGGTGACGGCGGCTTCAACGGCATCGAGGGCGGAGGCGCCGCGGTCGAGGAGGGACCAGCCCGCGGAGAGGGCCTGGAGAACGCCATTCTGATGGGATTCGAGAAGATCGGCGGGGATGTCCCAGGCGCCGCCATGGACGAGGAGGATGGGAGAACGGGTCATATAGAAGGATGGCGAAGGATGGCCAAAGCGGGATTGTACCTGTGAGGACGGGCTGAGGAAAATCTCAACTTTTGGCGTGGACTGCCGATAGCCATCGCAGAATGGGCAACGAAACCACCATCAGAGAGCGACGAGAAGCGGCCCGGTTTGGCTGCGCCGGGCGGGCGGAGCTGGTGGCGCCGGGGCGAGGTTTGCGGTATCCGGGACAGGTGGTGGACCTAAGCACGCACGGGTGCTTTATCGAAACCGACTGCCGGCTGGAGCGCGGGACGAGCCTGGAGATCTGGATGACGCCGCAGGGCGAGCCGCTGCGCATTGCCGCGCATCTGATGGTGCGGCGGCCGAATGGGGTGGGGCTGCGGTTCCATGCGCTGACGGAGCGCAAGTTGCGGCAGGTGGAGTGGCTGATCAAAGAACTAGCGGCAGAAGCGGAACTGGCGGCAGAAGCCAGCCGCCGGGCGACTGAGGATCAGTCGCGGACCGGCGGCGGATGAGGCTCCTGAAGGGAGCGGTTTGGAAGGCTAGGCCAGCGTCACTTTGAGCGAGGCAGCGTAGTCGACCTCGGGGTGGTACTGGGTGGGCAGCTCGACGCGGAGGCCGCCGGGGAGCTGCTTCCAGTGGACGCGGGCGTCGGTTCCGATGAGCTGGACATGCTCGACCTTGCCGGGTTTGGTGGAGGCTGAGGTACCGAGGGATTCGATGACAAATTCTCCCTGGGGCCAGCCGAGGGCGATGGCATAGACGACGTTGCCGGCCTTGTTGCGGGTGAAGCGGATGTCCTTAGCGCCGAGTTTGCTGACGCTGCCACCGGCAAAGGAGCCGGCTTTGACGGTGTTGGGGCCTTCGCCGTAGACCTTCCAGGGGCGGGTGGCGTAGATGGCTTCGCCGTTGACGGTCATCCAGTCGGTGATACCGTCGAGGACGGCGCTCTCCTTGCTGTCGATGGTGCCGTCGGGCTTGCCGGGGATATTGAGGATGAAGGTGCCGTTTTTGCTGACGGTATCGACCATCCAGTGGATGACATCGATGGGCGGGAGATAGCCGCCGTACTTTCCGGGCTTGTCATAGAGGGCGCGCAGGTAATGCCACTGGCCGATGCAGGTTTCCGACTGCCAGGGATAGGGAAGGATGCCGCTGGAGAGGCCGCGCTCGATATCGGCAACGACCGATTTGGTCCATTTGGCGGGGACATTCTTGATATTGAGAATGCCTTCCACCTTGCCGCCGTTGAGCTGAACGCTGCGGTTGTAGAAGTAGGCGGCGATGTTCATGCCTCCCCAGCCGAGGGGGAAGAGAGCGTTGTCGAAGTAGAGCAGGTCAGGGTTGTGCTGATCGACGAGGTCGCGAGTGCGATCGTAGAAATTCTTCACGTAAGAGGCGTCAGGGAGCGCGTTGTGGGGGTGCTTGACGTTGTAGAGACGCTGCGGATCATAGCCCTGCCACCACTCTCCTTTGCCGT
>DAHVZZ010000100.1:0-2416 GCA_027323785.1 Acidobacterium sp.
CCCTCGTCGGCGGCACCAACTACGGATTCAGCCAGCTCAATCACGCCATCGTCCACCGTCCCACCGGCTCGATCTTCAAGCCGTTCGTCTATGCCACGGCCTACAACGACACCCTCGCCGGCATCCCCGTCACCAATTCCAGCGGAACCACCGGCCTCTTCACCGCCATCACCTCGCTGCACGACGAGCCCACCACCTTCACCTTCGACAACGGTCAGACCTACTCCCCGCACGACTTCGAGAACACCTACTTCGGCGATGTTCCGGCCGTCGAAGCCCTCTACCGTTCGCTGAACAACGCCACCATTGAGCTGGCGCAGATGGTCGGATATCAAAATGTCGCCGCCCTCGCCAACTCTGCCGGCATTACCTCCGTCAAACCGACCCCGGCCATGGCCATCGGCGCTTACGCCGCATCGCCCATGGAAATGGCTGGTGCCTACACCACCTTCGCCAACCACGGCGTCAAAATTAACCCCTGGCTCGTCGCATCCGTTCGCACCGCCAACGGCAATGTCATGGCGAACTACACGCCCGTCGAGAAGACCCTCCTCGATCCCAGAGTCGCTTATCTCACCGTCAGCCTCATGGAACAGGTCCTCGACAACCACAACGGTACCGGCTATCGCATCAGAGTCCGCAACAACTTCACCGCACCCGGCGCGGCCAAAACCGGTACCTCCCACGACGCCTGGTTCGCCGGCTTCACCAGCAACCTGCTCTGCGTTGTCTGGGTCGGATACGACAATTACAGCCAGCTCAATATCGAAGGCGATCGCGCCGCCGGCCCCATCTGGGGCGACTTCATGAGCGCCGCTGTCAAGCTGCCCCAGTACTCCGACACGAAAAACTTCCTTCCTCCTCCGGGCGTCATCCAGGTCACCCTCGACGACAACACCAACCTGCTCGCCGATTCTTCCTGCCCGGATGACTACACTGTGGCCTTCCTTGACGGAACCCAGCCCACTCAGTACTGCGATCACACCGGCAGCCAGCGCAACATCTTCCAGAAGCTCTTCGGCCTCGGCCAGCGCCCTGTCAACCCGCCGCCTCCCCCCCAGCCCTTCGTCAGCCACCACGCCCAGCCCGCCAAAACATCCCCGGCGCAGCCTGCCCAGGCTCAAACCAGCCAACCAGCACCGCAGCATCCCAAAAAGAAGAAGAAGCGTGGCTTCTGGGCTCGCCTCTTCGGCAGAAAAGGCGGCGGAAAGTAGCTCCGCCGCAGTCCCCGGTCGGAACAGCCAGGACGCTCCGCCGGAGCGCCCTGGCCTTGGCGCTTGCCGAAGGGGTTTGCATCCAGTAAACCTGTATCCATGAGCGATTCCCCGACGAGCGGCGGCGATCCATCCCGCTCGCGTATCTTTGGCCGAACCAGGCTGATGCTGATGGCTGCCCTGCTGGTAGTCCTGGCTCTGTGCCTGATCTTCTCCTGGGTCACGCGCGGTACCGCGGCCCAACTGGCCACCTTGCGGGCACAGGACCGCGCGGACGGTGCATCCGTGGTGAGCCTGCGTCCCTGGCAGACCGCACGTTCCCTGGCTGCCACCGCTGCCACGCGTCAGGAAGCCCAGTATGCGCGCGAGGCCGAGCAACTGGCCGATCACGAGGTGGATCAGGCCTTCGCGGCGGCGCTCCGCCAGGCCGATCTGCAGATGCGCCATCGCGTGCTCACCGGCCGGGCGCTGGCGCTCTCCAAACGGGCGACCCAGCTGCAGCAGGAGGTGGCGCAGGATCAGCAGACGGTCGCACGTCTGCAGGCGAAAGAGACTACTCCGGCACATAGCGCAAAAGGCGAGGCAAACTCAGCGGCCGGCAGTGACGCGTTGCAGGTGGCAAAGGCGCAGCTCGGTCTGGATTCCGATGAGCTCACGGACACGCAGCGCGCCCTGGCTCGGGCGACCGGCGACCTGAGCGTCCGTATCAAGGACGAGCTGGCGGCGCATGAGGCCGCCATGCACAAATTCGACACCCAGCAGGCCAGCGGAACTCCAATGGTGCTCTCGCGGGTGAAGAATCCAGGTACGCTCGCGGGCCGCCTGGAGGTCTGGTTCAAGCAGCGCGGAAGATACACCTCAATCCTCAACGCGCGAACCGAAGCCCTGAACGACGGAAATCGGCTAACGGCCAGATATAACCGGATGGAGGCTCAGGCGAACCACGCGGCGGCCCTGGCGCGCGGGACCGGCGCACTGGGACAGCTCCAGGATCGGCGAACCGAGCGCCAGATCCTGTTCATCGACGAGGACCGCATCGAGACCGATCAGCAACTGGCCCGGGTGTACGCCATGTGGGGCAACCAGGTGCTGCTGCAGCACCGCATCGTGGCGCACATGGTGGTCCAGTCGCTCGAGATGCTGCTGTTCATCCTGCTTTGCGTGCTGCTGGGCGATGCTCTCATCCGGCGGCTGCTGGCCCA
>DAHVZZ010000105.1:0-3076 GCA_027323785.1 Acidobacterium sp.
AGTGCCAGGCGGGGATGCGGTGGCCCCACCAGAGCTGGCGAGAGATGCACCAGTCGTAGATGTTGTTCATCCACTCCAGGTAGACCTTTTCGTACATGTCCGGAGTGAACTGGATGGCTTTGTTGCCCGTGGCAGTGGCGCGGACGGCGTCGATGGCGAGGCTGGCCATGGTGGGTCCGCCGGCTTTGGCAGGCTTGTTGACGGCGACGAACCACTGGGTGGAGAGGCGCGGCTCGACGACGGTCTTGCAGCGGTCGCACTTGCCGATGGCGTTGACGTGGTCGCGGACACCGCCGAGGAGGCCCTGAGAGTCGAGATCTTCGAGGATGCGTTTGCGGGCCTCGTAGCGGTCGAGGCCGGCGTAGTGATGGCCTTCGGCGGTGATGTGGGCGGTATCGTCCATGACGTTGATGGACGGGAGCTGGTGGCGCTGGCCGATGGCGAAGTCGTTGGGGTCGTGAGCGGGGGTCACTTTGACGGCGCCGGTGCCGAAGTCGGACTTGACCCAGTCGTCGGCGATGACGGGGATCTGGCGGCCGGTGAGGGGCAGATCGAGGGTCTTGCCGATGAGGTGGCGGTAACGGTCGTCGAGGGGATTGACGGCCACCGCGACATCGCCAAGCATGGTTTCCGGGCGAGTGGTGGCGACGGTGAGGAATTCACCGGGCGCGCCGACGATGGGATAGCGAATTTCCCAGAGCTTGCCCTGCTGCTCCTCGTGGGCGACTTCGAGGTCGCTGATGGCGGTTTGGCAGCGGGGGCACCAGTTGACGATGTACGCGCCGCGGTAGATGAGCCCCTGTTCGTAGAGGCGGACGAAGGCTTCACGGACGGAGTGGGAGAGGTTGTCGTCCATGGTGAAGTATTCGCGGGACCAGTCGACGGAAGCGCCGAGGCGCTTCATCTGATCTAGGATGGCACCGCCGTAGTGACGCTTCCATTCCCAAACGCGCTCGACGAAGGCTTCGCGGCCGAGGTCCTGGCGCTTTTTGCCTTCGGAGGCGAGCTGGCGCTCGACCATCATCTGGGTGGCGATGCCGGCGTGATCGGTGCCGGGGAGCCAGAGGGCGAGTTCGCCGCGCATGCGCCGCCAGCGGGTGAGGATATCCATCTCCGTCTGGTTGAGCATGTGGCCCATGTGGAGGCGGCCGGTGACGTTGGGCGGAGGCAGGAGGATGGTGAAGACGCCGTTGTTGCGGGCGTGGAGGGAGGCGAGCGCGGCGGAGCCGGGGGTGGCGACTTCAAAGAGGCGCTGGCTGACCCAGTACTCGGCCCAGCGATCCTCGATGGCGGTGGGATCGTAGGCTTTGGGCAGCTCGCGGTACAGGGCCGTGGGCTCGGGGGATTTTTGCGTATCTTGCTCTGGCTTCTGGGACATGCGAATGAGGACTAACTCTTCACGATATAACGATTTCGTCGTCCGATGAAACAGAGAGGCCGCCCGCAGGCGGCCTCAGATGGTTGCGGCGAAGCGAGATTAGAAGGGATTGAGCTTGCCGAGACCCTTTTTCCGCTTATGGCGGCTGGAGGACTCATCGTGCTTGTAGTATTTAGCTTTCTTCTTTTTGCGGGAGGGTTTGCCGCTGGCGTTGGCGCTGGTGTGGACTTCGGCGGCACGCACCTGGGTCTTCGGGACTTCGTTGATCTGCTGAGCTTCCTTCGCGGGTTTGTCGATGGGGGGCAGGGGTTTGTTATTGGTGGGGCCCACGGGGGCGACGAGGGGAGCGTTATTGCCGCTGGCCGGGGCCTGGCCGCCGGGCACTTCCACGGAGACATTGTTACCGGTTCCGCCGGAGCCGGCGTTGGGGACGGACTGGAATGAGAGGGTGCCGGATGGCTCAGCGGATACGTTGGACTGGACCTGATTGGCGGCGGAGGCGGTTTCCGACGCCGCCGGGTTGATGAGGGGGATCATCTGCGGGATGGGCTTGCCGGCGCTGACCGCCTGAAACGCAGCCTTATCCTGGTTGATCACCTGGGGCGCAAGGACGGGTGGTGGGCTGGTCATGGTGGGCTGACCGACGCGGGCAGCCATGACGGTGCTGGGACTGCGGAGCAGCATCTGGATGAAGGAGCGGGCTCCGAAGTGGACGCTCTCACGGCTCTCCTCCGCAGCCTGGCTCTCGGCCAGTTCCTGCCGGGTGGGATGAGGAACGGGGCGGGCCATGGCGATGAGGCGATCCTTGGCGGCGTCGACGTTGGGAGAAAGAGGATAGTGGGTGACGACGCGGCCCCAGGCGGCGGCGGCACGGTCCTCGTAATAGCGCACCATTGCCTCTTTGACTTTGGCGGGAACCTTCGCGCGGGACATGCTCTGCGCCTCCATGGTATAGGCATCGCCAATGGAGATGAGGGCCTGGTCGCAGTGACTGAAGAGGGGATAGGTATCGGCGACGGTCTGGAGGCGGGCGATGGCGGCGGCCCAGTCTTCGCGGGAGAAATAGAACTCGCCGATCTCGAACTGGCGCTCGGCGAGGACCTCCTGGACGTTGCGGAGTTTCTGCTTGGCCTTGGGAACGAGGGGCGAGTCAGGGAACTGCTCCAGCATGATGCGATACTCGCGCTCGGCCTCTTCGGCGTTGGTGGGATCGCGGTCGGGCTTCTCCATCTGCTGGTAGTAGATATCGCCGACTTTCATCTGAGCTTCGGCGGCTTCCGGCGAATTGGGGAAGAAGGTGATGAAGTCCTTGTATTCGGCTTCGGCCTGAGCGAGGGCAGCGGTGCCGCCTTCCTTGTACCAGGTGTCGCCGACCGCGAGTTTGGCGCGCATGGCGTACTCGGATTCGGGGTAGGTATTGAGCAGCGTCTCGAGGTCGAGGCGGGCGATGTCGAACTTATTCTTCTTCATGGCGTGCATGGCCTTGTCGAAGAGAATCTTGTCCGGCTGCTCGGAGTGGACATTGGCGAGAGGATTCTTTTTGAGGTTGAAATCCTTCTGACGCTTATGCCGCTTTGCAAAGGCGCAGGGAGCGAGAAGCATTGCTCCGCCCAGACAAACCACCGAAATGCGAGTGACCAACCGATTCATAACACCTCAGGGAAGCAGACACTTTGCGGACAAAGCGAGCGACGAGGG
>DAHVZZ010000119.1:0-8919 GCA_027323785.1 Acidobacterium sp.
GCCTATGTCGAAGATCGCTGGGTTCCCCACAGCGGCTTCCTCATCGAGCCTGGTTTCCGCTGGGACTGGGACGAGATCGTCCGCCATCCCCTCTTCTCGCCCCGCATCGCCTTCAACTACTTCCCCCCGGGCCAGCGCGACAAGACCAAATTCTCCGCGGGCATTGGCGAGTACTACGGCCACACCCAGCTCCAGTACCTCACGCTCGCTCAGGCCGGCACTCGTTACGACACCTATTACGCCGCCGACGGAACCACCCCGCTCGGCCCGCCGCTCACCACCACCTTCACCGAAAACGACGACACCCTGAACGAGCCCCACGCCCTCAACTGGAGCGTCTCCCTCCAGCGCGAGATACCCGGCCATACTTATGCCGGTGTGAGCTATATGTGGCGTCGGACCTCCGATGCATTTGTCTATGCCAGCCAAAGTGGGCCCGCCGCGCTCTCCGGCCATTACGTCCTCACCAACGACCGCCAGGAGAACTACCATTCCTTCCAGATCCATGCGCGCCACACCTTCCATCACGGCTACACCCTCTTTGGCGCCTGGACCCACTCCTCCGCCACCACCAATGCCGCGCTGGACTATACCCCCACCGTCTCCACCCTCGGCCGGCAGCAGCCCGGCCCGCTCCCGTGGGACACACCCAATCGCATCCTCTCCTGGGGCTGGCTCCCCACCTGGGCTCCGCTGCTGCCCACCATCCACAAAAACTGGGACTTCGTCTACACCTTCGAATGGAGCACCGGCTTTCCCTTCAATTCCATCGATGCCAACGACGTCCTCGTCGGCGCGCCCGGCTCCCATCGCTTCCCCAATTACTTCAACTTCAGCCCCGGCCTCGAATGGCGCTTCCACTTCCGCGGCAAGTACTTCGCTATCCGCGGCCTCCTCGAAAATGCCACCGACGCCATGAACCCTTACGTCGTCAACCCCAACGTCGACTCTCCCCAGTACCTGATGTTTTCCCAGCCCGAGGGCAGGGCCTTCACCACGCGCATCCGTCTCATCCACTCCTCCAAATGAGCCTCCCCGCCCCTCGATCCCCGGCTCACCGCCCGCGACCTTTTCCGTCAAACCGGTTCAGATCGGGTATACGCTTGCCCTTTCCCGGCCCGGTCAACGGAAAGCCCGCCGGCGGGCATCCCAGCATAGGAACCGGACAAGATTTCAACTCTCAACTTGTCAGCGTGGGAAAATGGTTTTTATAATCCAGCAGCATTCGTCGTTTGGTTTTCCGGCGTACAGTTTGACCAGAGGTTGGCGCGGAAGACTGCACCCCCCCGATCAAACTGGCTGGATTTCGCCGCAGCCTCGAAGCATGGATTCGAAACAAAGCAATACTCCCAGGAGCGTTGAATGAAGAAGCTCGTTACCGCCTCGGTCGTGCTGCTCGGTGTGTGTACCGGAGCGACCGTCTGTATGCCTGCTCTTGCTCAGGCCAATTCCGCTGCCCCGCAGTCGAAAGCCTGCGCCGCAGTCACCATCAAGAGTCCGGCTGAGTACAATGCCTATTCCAACGCCATCAGCCAGTCCACACCTCAGGCCAAGGCTCAGGCCATTGAGGCGTTCCTCAAGCAGTATCCCAACAGCGTCGTCAAAGTCGACCTGCTGGAAAAGCTCATGCTCATCAGCGAGCAGATCAGCCCCGCGAAGGGTGTCTCTGCCGCCAAGGAACTGCTGACCGCCGATCCTACTAACCTGCGGGCCCTCATCTTTGTCGCCTACGTCGAAACCCAGCAGGCCAACGGCAACCAGCAGATGCTGGATGACGCTGCCTCCTATGCCCGCAAGGGACTCGCTGCGCCAAAGAACCCCTGCATGACGGAAGCCGATTACCAGAAGCTCAAGGCCGCCGGCACCCCCATCTTCTACAGGGCCATTGGCATGGATGCCATGGCGAAGAAGGACTACCAGGGTGAAATTGCCGCCTTCACCAGCGAGTTGAAGTCCTATGCTACCCCGCAGGAGACAACCCAGGTTCCTGCTCTCCTCGACACCTACTACCTCGGCAACGCCTATCTCCAGACCACGCCCAAAGACGTCAAGAACGCCATCTGGTTCCTCACCCGCTTTGCGTCCTTCGCCAAGCCTCCCTACCAGAAGCAGGCCCTCGATGCCGCCGTCTACTGGTACAAGAAGTACCACTGCTCTGAAACCGATGCCGCCTGCATGAACGGCAATCCCCCCGCGGGCTTCGCCGCCATCCAGCAGCTGGCCAGCCAGGCCGCCAACATCTTCCCGCCTGCGACCTATACCATCACGCCCGCACCGCCGCCGCCGACACCGGCTCAGCTCGCTCATCAGGCCGTCCAGAGCACTCCCGACCTGAACAGCCTGGCCCTCTCGGACAAGGAATACATCCTCACCAACGGCTCGCCCGATGACGCCAACCAGGTTTGGGCCGTCATGAACGGCAAGACCGCCGAGGTTCCCGGTATTGTGGTCTCCGCGACCCGCACCTCCGTTCAGCTGGCCGTCTCCAAGGACGCCCAGAAGAACAACACCGCGGACTTCACCATCCAGATGAAACCGCCGCTCCGGACAGCCCCGGCCGTCGGTTCCAAACAGACCTACATCGCGAATTTCAGCTCCTACACGCAGAATCCGCTGATGATCATCATGACCGACGGAACGCCGCCGCCCACCACCCACGCGCCGGCCCGCCGTCCTCCTGTTCGCCGCAAGTAGACAACGGCGCAGCGCTTCAACCAAAAAGGGCAGCCTCCCCGGCTGCCCTTTTTGCTGCTACAGTGAGAATCAAATGTCCCATCGAATCCTCCGCTTGAAAGCCCTGGGATTGGCCCGATTGGGTCTCTGCTGCCTCCTCGCATCGGCATCGCTGCTCTCCACTCCGTCCGCCTTCGCTTCGGGCGCCTCCACGGCCGTTCCTCTGCCGCAAATCGTTCCCGCCAGCCAGATGACGCGCGCCGATCTTGCCCTCATCCACGCGAAGCACAGCCAGATCGAAGAGGCGGCCGCCTTCCGCGGCTATCATCTGAATGTTCGCCACTGGACCTGGTCCGAAGTGCGCTGTCCCCTCATTCCCAACTACCTGATGCTCCGTTACCGCAACCAATTGCCCAGCGGAGCCGAATGGCTGTTCACCGCACTCGTTCCCCGCAGCAAGGGCAACGTCCTCATCGTCCCGGTGCTCTACCGCAGTGCGATTCCCTATGGCCCCGCTGCTCAGGCAAAAAACACCATCGCCGTCTTCAACCGCGTCGTTCCCCCCGCCATGGCCGCACAATCCGCCAAACCCGACGGCCCCTGGCTTCCGCTCGCCGCCTGTTACGCCGCCATGGCCGGCGCCTCGCCTCACGTCCTCACCCAGGCGAACTCCAACCCCGCACTGATCAATGCCCCGGTGCCGTCCCTGCGTATCTCCGCAGGGCATTCAAAGCGCCAGGTCATCTTTGCCAACCGTCGTTCTTCCGGCGGCTACACCGTCTGGTCCATCCGCATCACCGGAAAGGGCCGCGTTACCGCCGCCCGGGCAAGATCCTTCAGCAACTCACGGGAACAAGTCATCAGCCCCTCGGCCCCGAGGGAAATCCGCCTGCCTCCGCAGCGGCAGCCAAAAGCAATGCCGAACAACACGAAGTGAATCGTCACTCCATGCTGTTCGGCTGCTTATTTCGTCAGTTCCTGAATCCCTAGCCGACGAAATCGACCTTCACCGGGTGCGGAATGATGCCCCGCTCATGCCCCATCTTCAGCAGGAGCCGAATCCCCTCGCGCCCATCGTCGCCGTAGTTCAGCGTCCGTTCGTTCACATACATCCCCACGAACTTGTCCGCCAGATTCGGATCCAGGTCCCGCGCAAACTGCATCGCGTAACCCAGCGCCTCTTCCCGGTGGTCCAGTCCGTGCTGGATGCTGTCCCGCAGCGCCTTCGTCACAATCTCCATCACCGGCTCGCCCAGCGACCGCCGAATCGCGTTCCCGCCCAGCGGCAGCGGCAATTTCGTCTGTTCGCGCCACCATTCACCCAGATCCAGCACCCGGTTCAGCCCGTTGCTCGACCAGGTTAGCTGCCCCTCGTGAATGATCAGCCCCGCCTGGAAATTCCCTGCCAGAACCTGCGGAATGATCTGATCGAACGGCACCACCGCCGTCTCAATCTCCGGCGCAAACAGCTTCAGCGCCAGATACGCCGTCGTCAGAGTCCCCGGAACCGCAATCCGGATCTTCCGGATCTCATCCAGATCGTACGGCTTCGCTGAGACAATCATGGGCCCGTATCCATCCCCCACCGAACCTCCGCAGGCCATCAGGGCGTAATTGTCCTGAATGTACGGATAGGCGTGGAAGGAAACAGCCGTGACGTCGAAATACGCCTCGTTGATCGCCCGATGGTTCAGCGTCTCGATATCGCAGAGAACGTGAGTGAACTTGTAGCCGTTCACGCGAACCTTGTTCGTCGCCAAACCATAAAACATAAAGGCGTCGTCGGAATCGGGACTGTGCGCGATCCGGATCTCCCGTACCGAGTTCAGTGCGGTCTTTTCACTTGCTGGAGCTGAGCTGCTCAATTCTGACCCTTTCATGCTGCTCTTCCATTTTCCTATAAATGTCTGCGGATATGTTGCCGACCATCGCAGTTTGACCTGCCGGGATGCCGAGATCGACTCCCGCTGAATCCCTTGCCCGCCTTCCGCTTCGCTTCCATACCGACTCAAATCCTGTTCCACGCCATCCGGCCTACAATAAAGACAGGACTCTCAGCGTGCGACCCATCTCTCGCGTCTTTCGGATCTTTCTGCCGCTGGCGCTCGGCATCGCCGCCGCCGCCCAGACTCCCGCTCAGCCCGGCCCCACCGCTCAGGCCCCGCACCTCTCCGTCACCCTGCTCGTGCCCCCGTCTCAGATCTATCCCGGCCAAAGCTTCACCGCCGGTCTCGACTTCCGCATGGATCCCGGCTGGCACATCTACTGGGTCAATGCCGGCGATTCCGGCGAGCCACCCTCCGTCAACTGGACCCTCCCCAAAGGAGTCGCTGCCAGTTCGATGCAGTTTCCTGCTCCGCAGCGCCTGCCGCTTGGTCCGCTCATGGATTTCGGCTACCAGCACGAAGTCGTCTTCCCCGTGCCCATGCGGGTCGCTCCCGATTTCCATCCCTCCGCGCCTCAGGCCACCTTTGGCGCCAGCCTTCACTGGCTCGTCTGCGCCAACGTCTGCATCCCCGGCCACGCGGACGTCTCTCTCACGCGCTCCGCGCTCGCCCCCGCCCCCGCCGCACCCCAGACCGACAGCGCCGCCCAAAATCTCATCGCCCAGTTTCAGAGCCGTCTGCCTCAGCCCCTTCCCTCCGCGGACAGCGCCGTCTTCCAGTCCACGCCCAAATCCTTCCTGCTCGGCGTCTCCACCGGAGCCCGCTTCTCCTCCGCCAAATTCTTCCCCCTCGACCAGTCCGTCGTCGCCAACGCCGCTCCCCAGCCCGCCACGCCTCTCGTGAACGGCGTCCAGCTTACCCTCGCCAAAGACGACAGCCTCCAGACCGTTCCCGCCCGACTCAATGGCGTCATCGAGCTGCCCAACGGCAAGGCCTGGATCATTCACGCCACCCCCGGGACGCTGCCCGCCGTCGCCGCTTCCGTCGCTCCAGGCGGCCTCGGACCCCTGGCTGAAGCCGTCCTCCTCGCCTTCTTCGGCGGCATCATTCTCAACCTGATGCCCTGCGTCTTTCCGGTCCTCTTCATCAAGGCCCTGGCCCTCGTGCGCTCCGGTCAGGAAGAGCGCCGCCGCCTGCGCGCTCATGGATGGGTTTACACCCTCGGCATCCTGGTCTCCTTCTGGATCGTTGTCGCCGTCCTCCTTGGCCTGCGCGCCGCCGGCCAGCAACTGGGCTGGGGATTCCAGTTCCAGTCCCCCACCTTCCTCGCGCTCATTGCCCTGCTCTTTTTCTTCCTCGGCCTCACCCTCGCCGGGCAATTCGAGTTCGGCCTTTCGCTCACCAGCGCCGGCGGATCGCTCGCCCAGAAACACGGCTACGCGGGCAGCTTCTTCACCGGCGTCCTCGCCATGGTCGTCGCCACGCCCTGCACCGCGCCCTTCATGGGAGCAGCCATCGGCTACGGCCTCGCCCACTCCGCGGCCACCAGCTTCGCCGTCTTCACCGCCATCGCCCTCGGCCTCGCCGCGCCCTATCTGCTCCTGGCCTACAATCCCGCCTGGAACCGCGTGCTTCCCAAACCCGGCGCATGGATGGAGACGCTCAAACAGATCTTCGCCGTCCCCATCTTCCTCATCGTTGCCTGGCTGGTCTGGGTCTTCACCCAGGTCGCAGGGACAAGCGCGCTCTTTGCCCTCCTGGTCGCCTTCGTCCTGCTGGCCATCGCCGGCTGGTTCCTGGGCCGCTGGCCCGCTCGCGCCGCCGCAACCCTTGCCGCCGCTCTGGTCGCCGCCGTCGCCATCGCCGTTTCCCTCTGGGCCATTCGCAGCTTCCCTGCCCCGGCTTCCGCAACCGCCACAGCCACCGCCAAAACCTCCGCCTGGCAGCCCTACACACCCGCGCTTGTCAGCAAATACCGCGCCGAAGGCCGCCCCGTCTTCGTCGACTTCACCGCCGGCTGGTGCCTCAGCTGCCAGGTCAACGAGCGCCTCATCCTCGACAATCCCCAGGTCGAGCAAAAGCTCCAGCAGAGCGGCGTCGCCCTCGTCCGCGCCGACTGGACCACTCAGGACCCCGCCATCACCCAGGCTCTCGCCGCTCTCGGACGCGACGGCGTCCCCACCTACGCCATCTATCCCGGCAGTCCCTCGGCCCCGCCCCACGTCCTGCCTGAGGTCCTCACCCGCGGCATCGTCATCGACGCCCTCAGCGCACTCCCCGCGTCCCCACAGCAGTCGGCGGCACTGAACCCGCCGCCCGCTTCGCACTCGAATCCCGAATAATCCTGGCCGAGAAGGCGCCATCTCGCCCTCAGCATCGGATACACTGGGTTTTCGCCATGAACCCACTCTCCATGCACCCCGACAATCTCGCCTCCACCAAAGACGACATGGTGGCCTTCATCGAAGGTCACGGCATGCGCCGCATTCCCGGCTTCGTCGGAGAAGACGTCCCCTCCATCCTCTGGGAAGGCGACAACCCCGACCGCTGGAAAGACCTGGTCGAAGCAGCCAAAGCCGCCGGCGCAACCTTCCTCACCATGAGCGAAGATGTCCTCGAAAAAGAAGACGTGGAACTGCTCATCGAGGAAGTCCAGGACCAGGACTTCGAGCTCAATACCGGCTCCTCGGAGCTCGACGAGGCCCAGTCTCTCGCCAACCACGTCGGCAAAATCGGACGCCTCCAGCTCGGCTTTCCCCATCAGGGCATCATGTTCATCTGCGAAATTTCCACCGAATGGTACGACCAGTACGAACAGCTCGTCGACTCGATCGACAACCTCGGCGACATCGTTTTCGAGGATGACGACGAAGATTCGGAGTCGTGAGCTCCCTCAGCTCTGAAGCCGGCGTCGCCGCCAGACCGCGCCGCCGCTGGCTTTTTTCTCAGCGCCCCCTCCAGGCCGCGGCAGCTCTCGCCGCTCAAACCGGACTTCCCGTTCTCATCACCGAACTTCTCCTCGCGCGCGGAATCCAGACTGCACCCGAAGTCGATGCCTTCCTCTCTCCGCGCATCGACCATCTCCTCGATCCCTTCTCCATGCTCGGCATGGATCGCGCCGTTCAGCGCATCCGTCAGGCCGTCGCCGCCCGCGAGTCCATCCTCATCTACGGCGACTACGACGTAGACGGCACCGTCGCCACCGTCCTGCTCAAAACCGCCATCGAGCTTCTCGGCGGCTTCGTCCGCTTCCACATTCCCCACCGCCTTCTCGAAGGCTACGGAATGCAGCGCGAAATCCTCGAAAACGCCGCCCGCGACGACGTTCGCCTCGTCATCAGCGTCGATACCGGCATCCGCGCCTTCGCCGCCGCCGAAGCCGCCGCCGAACTGGGTCTCGATCTCATCGTCACCGACCACCATCTCCCCGAGCCTCAGCTCGGCGTCCCCCGAGCCCTCGCCGTCCTCAATCCCAATCAGCCGGACTGCTCCTACGCCTGCCCGCATCTCTGCGGCGCCGGAGTCGCCTTTAAGCTCTCGCAGGCCCTGCTCGAAGCCTGGGACCGCGATCGCGCCCGCTCCAAAATCCTGCCCTCATTCCTCAAAATGCTGGCCATCGCCACCATCGCCGACTCCGTCCCCCTCCTCGGCGAAAACCGCGCCTTCGTCGCCCTCGGCCTCGAAGAGCTGCGCCGCCCCGCCGGCCTCGGCCTCCGCGCTCTCATGAAGGAAGCCCAGATCGACACCGCCCGCCGGCCCCTCACCCCCGTCGATATCGCCTTTCGACTCGCCCCCCGCATCAACGCCGCCGGCCGCATGGATATCGCCTCCGACGTCATCGAGCTCTTCACCACCCGCGACAGCCAGCGCGCCGCCACCCTCGCCGCCAAACTCGAACAGCTCAACCAGGAACGCCGCGACGCCGAAGCCTCCATCCTCGCCGAAATCATGACACGGCTCGAGGAACCCCGCTTCCGCGACGCCCTCTGCATCGTCATGGACGGCGATAACTGGCACCGCGGCGTCATCGGCATTCTCGCCTCCCGCATCGTCGACCGCACCGGCAAGCCCGCCCTCGTCGTCACTCGCGAAAACGGCGAAGCCTACGGCTCCGGACGCTCCATCGCCGCCTTCCATCTGCTCGATGCCATCGAGAGCTGCCACGGGCTCTTCACCCGCTTCGGCGTACACGCCCACTCCGTCGGCTTTTCCCTGCCATCCGATCGCGTCGAAGATCTCCGCGCCCACCTCACCGCCTGGGCCGCCGAACGCCTCACCGAAGACCACCTCGGCAACCCCCTCGAATGCCACTCCGAACTGCCCCTCCACCAGGCCACGCCCGAGCTTTTCTCCTGGCTCC
>DAHVZZ010000140.1:0-5869 GCA_027323785.1 Acidobacterium sp.
GAGTTTCGGGGCGTGCCCTTCGGAATGCACAGTGTGGAAGCCGACTTCCACAGTTCGCGTGCGTTTTACTACACCAGCAGTTCTCCGAAGTCGCTGCCTATTGGGGCGACGGCGGATTTCGGCATCAGCTTTGCCAAAGGCCGAATCTTTGGAAGCTTCAGGAGCGACGCGGGCGAGGGGCTGCAGGTGCGCCTGACCATCACTGGGCCGGGAATCGACCGGAACGTCAACACGGATGGCGACGGCAAGGTGGAGATTGATGGACTCCCCAGCGGCACGTACACGATCCATCCGCTGGCGGGTACGCTGCCTCCGGGATATTCGCTGTCGGCGCTGCACAATGAGACGACGGCAGTCACGGCGCGGCAGGCGGGGCACTTTAATTTCCGCATCCCGGCGCAGCGGAGCATCTCGGGGCGCGTTCTGCTGCTCAATCCGCGAACGGGCAGGAGCACGCCCCTGGGAGACGCGGTAGTGGATCTGGAGCCAGGACATCGCTCCATGCATACCGACAGCGATGGACGCTATCTTTTCCGGCATCTGCCGCCGGGAACATTCCACATCGTCGTGAGGAGAGACGGGAGAGCGTGGACGCAGCAGGTGCTGCTGGGCGATTCGCCGGAGGTTCGCAGCGGGGTGAATATCACGGTGATGGACATGATTCACCCGGCGGGAACACCCATATCGCAGAAGAAGGGGCCGCCACGAGCCGATGGCCACTGAGCGCATCCGCAGTCGCGCGGAGCGGGCGACCCATTGAATCGGGACCGCACGAGGGGCATGCGTCCGTCAGGTTTGGCAGTGGGGGCAGTAGTGGGTGCCGCGGCCGCCGAGGACGATTTTGCGGATGGGGGTTCCACAGACGCGGCAGGGCTGGCCTTCGCGGGCGTAGACGCGGTGCTGGATCTGGAAGAATCCGCGCTCGCCTTCAGCATCGACGTAGTCGGAGACAGAGGAGCCACCGGCGCGGATAGCGGCTTTGAGGACCTGGCGCAGGGCGGTGTGGAGACGTTCGAGGCGCGCGCGGGTGAGGCGTCCGGCGGGACGGGTGGGGCGGATGCCGGCGCGGAAGAGGCTTTCGTCGGCATAGATATTGCCGACGCCGTGGAGAAGCGACTGGTTGAGCAGCGCGGGCTTGATGGCGACTTTGCGGCCGCAGAAGAGAGCGGCGAATTCGTCGGGAGAGATGGTGAGCGGCTCGCGGCCGGGTCCGGTGAAGGGTCCGGCGGCAGCGGGGCGGAGAGCGAGGCGGCCGAAGCGGCGAGCGTCGACAAAGCGGAGCTCACGGCCGGAGCTGAGGCTGAGAATGGCGTGGGTGTGCGCGGGGACGGGGAGTGCGGCAGGTCCGACGAGAAGCTGGCCGGTCATGCCAAGGTGAACGATCCACTGCGCGGAGGGCGCGTGGGGATCGGACGGGCTACTGAGGTCAAAGACGATGTGCTTGCCGACGCGGCGGACGCCGGCGATGCGCTGGCCAGTGAGAGCGCGGGCCATCTCGTCGGAAGGCGTGCGGAATGGCTCCTTCCAGGAAGAGAACCAGGCCGAGAGGATGGTTTCGCCGTGGATGCGGCAGTGGACTCCGCTGGCGATGGTTTCCACTTCAGGAAGCTCGGGCATGCTGCATCGAGTGTAACGGGCAGCGGGGACGCCGATGGAAAATCCACGGTTTCCACAGGCGGCGGGATGAAGCTGAGGATTTGCAGCGAGAGTCGGGGTGATGCGCCGGGCGAGGTGGGCTGGATCTCGCACCGGCGCGGGTTTTCAGACGACCACGCCTGAGGCGGAAGTGCGATCAGGCGCTGGCCTTCTCTTCCGAAGTGCCGGCCCGCGGCTCGGCCATGCCCAGGTCGGCGAGCGAAATGCCTTTGCCGTGCGCATGCGTGACACCGTGCTCGAGGACGGACTTGAGCTGGACGAAATCGTGATGCATGACGCTGCGGGGATCGATCCCGAGGAACGAAGCAAAGGCATGGCCGAGCAGACCGGCCGGAGGCGTGTAGGACATCTGCACCTGAACGCGAGTGTAGCCCTCGGTGTCGTCGTCGAGACGGACGATGCCGTGATTTTCAACGACGGCGCCGGGCAGGCTGCACCACTCGACGAGACGGCCGGGGATGAGGCGCACGATGTGGCCGATCCAGGTGAGCGGGACACCGGCTGGCCCGTTCATGTGCCAGCGGTAGACACCGTCGGATTCCAGCTTCACCTCGTTGACGTGCGAAAAGACCTTTGCATAGTTTTCGGGGTTGAGCCAGAAGGCGTAGACGGCTTCGCGAGGGGCATGGACGCGGATGGCCTTGTCCACGTGGATGCCCGCGCCGGGTATGGTGTGCAGTGGCCGATTGAGGGCCGAACGCGTCAGCAGAAAGATGCCGGCGAGGCCGGAGAGCGACAGAGGCGATTTGCCGCGCAACAGGCGCGAGGCGAGCAAGAGGGCTCCGGCGCTTCCGCTGACGGCACGCGCAGCAGGAGACCACTTCTCGCCGAAGAGCGCCGCGGACTGGCGGGGAGGCTTTCCGCCCTGGAGGTCGGGGATGTGGTCGGGCTTTTCGGCGGCATGGAGATAGCTGGTGATTTCGCGGACGCCGCGCACGGCGCGGACGGCGTGGCGCAGGTCGTCCAGCTCCCAGGACATGATCCAGCCTTTCAGCTCGACCGATCCATCCTTACAGTGGACCTCGATGGCCTGGGGATGGGAGACGACGCGGCCGAGCAGGGTACGAATCCGCTGGCGCAGGACATCGTCGGTGGGCTGGTCGCGGTGGAGGAAGCGCTTGGTTTCGGCGACGGTGCCTTCGGCGCGATTGGAGAGATCGCGGCGGAAGCGGGCAAAGAATCGCGACGACACGTGTTGGCCATGGACGAATGAGTCGGAGAGCAGAACGCGCCGCCGCCTGCCTCGATCGGGGTCGAGGTAGTACATGGCGAACGCGCCCGCACCCATGAGCATCGCATTCCATTTCAGGCTTTTCATGGGACACCTCCCTGGCAGGAAAGCTGGTGCGGCCGGCGAGAACGATCCAGGTCGAACTGCGACGAGGATGGCTCGCCGGATGGACGGATCACGCTGAGGGCCGCAGCCAGTTGCGCCAGCGTGCTTCAGTGATTGAAGGCCGGTTTGTCCACGTACTGGCCGTGCTGGGAAATGGCGGTCAGCATCCTCCAGGCGTGGTCGGCATTGTCGTGCAGGGCGATATCGGCCTGGGAGATCATGCCGATGCAAATGCCTCTGGAGTCGACCACCGGCACGCGCCGCACCTGACGGCGCCGCATCACTTCCTCGCAGGCGTCGACGGTATCTTCGGGCGAGCAGGTGGCGGGCCATTTGGTCATGATGTCGGCCAGCTTGACGGTGTTCGCCAGGTGGCCTGCAGCGATAACCCGCAGGCAGATATCGCGATCGGTGACGATGCCGAGGAGCTTGCGCTCGGCATAGTCGTTCACGATGGGGATGGAGCCGATATCGTGGTCCCGCATCATCTGGGCTGCCTTTTCCGCTGTTTCATCAGGAGTGCAGCAGAACAGCAGCTTGCTCATAATTTCTCGCGCTTTCATATGCTCTCCTTTGTGCCATCCACGGAAGCGGGGAACAAAGGCCGCGACTTCCGAATGGGCTTCAGGGCGGTTCATCCTGCCTCCCCCGGCGACGATACCGGGGCGCGTGAGTGACGGCGTGTGCCGGCTGGGACTCGCGGGCCGGAGCAGGAGGGACGCGGCTCCGCGAGCTGTTCGCTGCTATCTGTGTCGGATCTGTTCCGTACCTCCGGTGCGATTCAGGAATTGCGCCTCGGCCTCGCTGAGGCGAAGACTCCGCTGCTGCTCCGCGGATGGGCGAATGGTGATGACCGGGCATCTGGCGTCGGCGATGACACGATCGACAACGCTGTTGCCGAGCAGTTTGGTGACGACACCGCGTGACGATGCACCCATGACGATCAGGTCCCATTCGGGGCAGATGTCGGAGGAAAGAATGCTTTTGGCGACGGCACCCTCGCGGATGACGATCGAAGCTCCGGGAGGGATGCCGGGGACTGAGGCGGCGAGTGCGGCGATGGAGGTCTGGGCGGCATCGCGGGCTGTGGCGCGCTCCTGCTCGGTTCGGCGGCCGTCCTCGACGACGTGCATGAGGGTGAGGGCGGAGCGACGCCGGGAGGCGAGGAGTCCGGCAAACCTGAGGCAGTCGGCGCGGTCGTGCTGCAGCGAGAGAGCCACGAGCATCTGACCTCCCGGCATCGCGGACAAAGCGCCGGCGACGACGTGGGGCCCGATAACGCAGACGGGAACGTCGACGGCGGACATCAGGCCCTCGGCGACGGATCCGGCGAGGAGGCGCTCGAGGCCGCGGGCGCTGCGAGTGGCCACGATGACGCGGTCCACTTCGCGGGACTGGACGAGGGCGGCGATTTCGGCCACAGGATCACCGTGGGCGAGGAGCGGCTCGCAGGGAGCGCCCTGCCACTCGATCAGCCGGGTCATGCGGTCGAGGACTTCCCAGGCGACCGCCTCCTGCGAGCCGGTGAGCAGGCTTGCCGGAGGGGGATCGAATTCGGACTGGAGCGAAGGTGGGCGGAGCACGTGCACGAGGAGGATTTTTGCGCCGCTTTCGCGGGCCTGCGAGGTGGCGTGGAACGTGAGAATCTGCGCGTCAGCCAGGTTGGTGGCCACCAGAATGACGCGCGGATTGGCCCACCTCTGAAGAGTCTCTGCGTTCATAAGGCACCTCCCGGCCGGTCGCGGATGCCCGAGCACGGAGATGACAAGACGGGAATTGTGGCGTGGTCTGTACGCGGAACGTTCCTGTCCTGCTTTCGTTCCACACCGGCGCGACGCGTGCCGGACTCTGGTACAAGCTGCACGCGGGGGGCCAGCATGAGGGGACATAAGCTGTGTCGCTGCACTGTGTGGGGCGGAGCCGGAGCGACGGTGTTCAGGAATTGCAACAGGCTCGTCGATGCATTTGGACGGCGAGGATCAGAGCGAGCGCAGCGCGTCGGCGACGGGACGGCGTGCCGCGCGCAGGGCCGGAGGCAAACCGCCAAGGAGGCCCATGAAGAGGGCGAAGCCGATTCCGGCGAGGAGGAGATCGGGAGTAACGCGGAAGGCGAATGCCAGGTGCGAGAGGGTTTGCCAATTCACGGTGCCGGTGGTGAGGCCGTTGAGGGGAAGGACGGCCACGCAGCCGATGAGGCCACCGACGAGCGAGATGAGCAGAGCCTCAATCATGAAGGAAAGGACGACGCTGGGAGAGCCGAAGCCGATGGCGCGCATAACGGCGATCTCGCGGGTGCGCTCGGCCACGGCGGAGTACATGGTGTTGAGGGAGCCGAAGACCGCGCCGATGCCCATGAGGACGGCAACGATGGATCCGAGGACGACGATCAGGGTGGTGACGGCACGCGACTGCTTTTCGTAGTAATCGACTTCGCGCATGGCGTCGACGGTGAGGCGCGGGTCAGAGGTGATGGCGTTTTTGAACTCACGAAAGGCAGCCGGTGAGGTGAGGCGGACGGTGGCGGCCTGGAAGATATTCTCCGGGCGGTGATAGACCTGATTGATGACGCGGGCATCGCCCCAGATTTCGGAGTCGAAGGCCGAACCGCCGGAATCGAAGATGCCGACAACGCGCCAGGAGCCGCCGCCGAAACGGAGGGTGTCATTCAGGCCGAGGTGCTGATAGGAGCGGGAGGCGTTGCGGCCGACGATCAGCTCAGTGAGGCCGGGGGTAAACATGCGTCCGGCGACGAGGTGCGCGCTGCGGCGGACAGCGAAGACGTCGGGGGAGACTCCGCGCACCTGCACGTTGGCGGGAGAGCCGGAGGAGCGGAGGGGGAAAGTGGCGACGACGTCGACCTCGCGGCTGATGAGCGGG
>DAHVZZ010000167.1:0-2750 GCA_027323785.1 Acidobacterium sp.
ATGAACGCTTGGCGGATTACTTCCCGCCGTGATGTGAGCCGGCCATCGACAGCACATCCCAGACCAGCATCAGGGTTACGAGGATGAGGTAGCCCCGCAGCACTATCAGCCATAAGCGCACCCCCGGCCTCATGACCATCGGCCCGCGGCCCTCGGTTTCGCATTTCTGCTCGGGTGCGTCCTCCAGCGGATGCACCACCCGATAGCCATCCAGTTCATACGAATTTTGCAGTGTCGCCATGAATACCTCGCGAATTTCAGCCAAATAATTTCGGCAGCATCACCTGCGCCGCCAGCAGCAGTGACAGAGCAAAGAGGACGACCACAATCGTCCAGTTGATCCAGTTGTTCCACGGACGGTTCACCCACCGGTCGCCCAGCAGTTCGCGGTCGTTCAGCAGAAGCTGCAGGAAGATGATGGCTGAGGGCAAAATCAGCCCGGCAAACACCTGCACGCTCACAATGACCAGTTGCAGCGGCACGCGCGGAATCAGCACCACGGCCGCGGCCAGGCCCACACACCCGATGTAGACGGCGTAAAACCCGGGTGCCTCACTGACTTTCCTGTGCAGCGAGTGCGGCCATCCGCGCACTTCGCCATAAGCCCAGGCGCTGGCCAGCGAAATAGCCGTGGTCCCCAGCACCGCCGCATTGACCATCAGCAGCAGGATCCCATCGCGCACGAAGCGCCCGGCCAGAGGCGCCAGCGCCTCCGCCATCTGCGCGGGATCCTGAAAATGAACTCCGTGCCGATAGCCGTAGTTGCCCACCAGCATCATGGCTCCGGCAACCAGCACGGTAAAGGTCGCGCCGATCAGGGTGTCCAGCCGCGCCCACTTCAAATCCGAAAACCGCAGTCGCTTCTCCGCCACGCAGCTCTGCTGAAAGAAAAGCTGCCACGGAGCGATGGTCGTTCCCACGATGGCGATGACCAGGAAAATCAGATCCCCGGAAATTCCCCCAACCGGCAAACCGGGCACGAACGTGTTCCGAGCCACTCCCGCCCACTGCGGATGAACCCGAAACGCAAGAACGAACCAGGTTACATCCAGCAGACAGAGAAAAATCACCGTCCGCTCCCATCGCAGATAACTGCCCGTCACCACCATGAGAATGAGCCCCGCCGCCGACACGGGGACGGCAATCCCCGGAGAAATACCGACGGCGCGAAGGGCCAGCGAAATGGCCGCGAATTCCGTGATGAGAGTGAGAAAGTTGACCGCCAGCAGATCGAACAGCGAAAAGCGGCCCCACCACTTCCCGAACCGCTGGTAGATCATTGCCGCATGCCCTTTGCCGGTGGCGATTCCCAGCCGCGCAACCATCTCCTGCACAAAATACGTAATCGGCAACAGCAGCAGCAGCAGCCACAGCAGGTGGAGCCCGTACTGGCCTCCCGCCTGAACATAGGTCGAGACAGCGCCCGCATCGTTGTCGGCCTCCATCACAATCAGGCCGGGCCCGAAGACCATCAAAAACGTCAGCAGACTGTGCTGCCAGCGCCTGCGGACCATGAAGCCCGGCTCAGGAGCGGTCGTGCTGGAATAAGTCTGTGGCATATCTCTCCGTCTACGCGCAGCAGGGCCGCGCCTCTTCCATCCGCCGGGAATCGCCGAGCGCTATGCGCATCTCGCGGTCCACCCAGACCCGCGCCAGCGGCTGCCTGGCAATGCCTGTTTCAATCCATACGCAGGAGAGCGCGCCGCGCCGCTCCACAGACAGGGAAACAATTCCGGACATCGCATCCTCCTTCCGGCAGACGCACGCTGTCGCATCCGTCAGGCATAAGCCTGTCCGGTCGCGGCGAAGAGAACGAGCAGCGTTCTCCGCACCGGCGTCATGCGGTGCCGAGGCAAACTCTCAATTGCGGGAGGGTGGGTAGCTGCCGCTCACTCACTCTTCCTTCGGGGAGACATACACCGTGAGGAGCGAGCGGGGCGATCAGCAGTCGCTAATCGCGCAACCCGGCATCACAGCGCAGGCAGGCGTCCACACTTCGTGGAGGCTCTATAGCGGATTCTGTGTGTCCAGTTGTCATAGGGTTCCAGCAGGCGCATTTCCGGTAATCTGGAATTCGCCACTTGAGGTTTTATACCATACCCCGGTGGGATATACGCAAGAGGGTCGAGCAGAATAATTTCAAAACTTTGGTAAGGGGATTGGACCATGCCCGTCGAAGGAAAAGAACAGCAGAAGCTCATCGCCCGCGTCAGAAGAATTCGCGGCCAGGTCGATGCCATCGAGCGCTCGCTCACCGGGAAGGAGCATTGCGCGGATGTGCTGATGCTGCTGGCCAACGTCCGCGGAGGAATCAACAGCCTGATGGCCGAAGTCCTCGAAGATCACATCCGCCTGCACATGATGACCCCGGAGAAGAGCACCATCACATCGACCGAACTGGCCGAAGACCTCATCGATCTCGTCCGGGCGTATCTGAAGTAATCGCACCGGCCGCCACTCCCGCGACACTCATGAAAGGAGCCTGACCCGTGGCGCACATCGCAGTCGCCCCCCAAAACGAGAACCACTATCTCGTCACCGTCAGCGAAGGCGGATCATCGACCACCCATCAGGTCACCGTCACATCCGATCACCTGGCGCGTTACGCCCCCGCAGGCGCATCGCCGGAAAAGCTCCTCCGCGCCTCCTTCGAGTTTCTGCTGGAACGCGAGCCAAAGGAGTCCATCCTCTCGAAGTTCGACCTCTCCGTCATCGAGCGCTACTTCCCCGAATACCCCCGGCACATCCGC
>DAHVZZ010000200.1:0-4553 GCA_027323785.1 Acidobacterium sp.
TTTGCGGTAGTCATTGACTGCTCGAAATACCTTACCCGTATTGGTGAAGCCGATGTGGAGCGCCGCATGGTCACGGTACAACCCGGAGCCATCAATGAACAGGTCAACCTTCACACGGGAAAGCAGAACCTGATCTTCGGCCCCGATCCATCTTCCCATGCCTCTTGCACGATCGGCGGAAACATCGGCAATAACTCCTGCGGCGTTCATTCCGTACAGGCTCAGATCTATGGCCCGGGGCCGCGGACTTCGGACAATGTCCACTCCATGGAAATTGTGACCTATGGCGGAGATCGCTTCCGGGTTGGAGTCAATGAGGAGCCGGAACTGGAAGCCATCATCGCCGCAGGTGGACCCAGGGGCGAAATCTATCGGCAGTTGCGCGACCTGCGGGATCGCTACGCCGACGCAATCCGCAGGGGCTACCGTTCGGTGAGCGAGTTGCCGCGCCGCGTCTCCGGATACAACCTCGATGAGCTGTTGCCGGAGCGCGGTTTCAATGTGGCCCGTGCTCTGGTTGGAACGGAAGGAACCTGTGCCACTGCTCTGGAAGTGACGCTGCTGCTCACTCCCGCGTTGCTGAAGCGAGTGACGGTCGTTGTCCAGTACGGAACATTGCCGGATGCCGCGGAACACGTGCAGGAGATCATGGAATGGAAACCCATCGGTCTGGAGGCAGTCGACCAGCAGCTGTTTGAAGATGAGAACCTCCAGCACATGGAAGCTCAGGGACTGAAGGAACTGCCACGTCCGGGGCGCGGCGCCTGGCTGCTGATCCAGTTCGGCGCCGATGACAACGAAAGTGTCAAGGATACGTCCAACCGCTTCCGCGATTGGCTGGTCCATAAGAAGAACTACGAAGCTGACCGCATTGCCGTCTTTCCGCATGATGATCCGAAGAACGCCAGCGAGCTTATCTGGAAAATTCGCGAAGGTGGTCTGGGAGCAACGGCCTTTCCTCCAACAGGAAGAGATCACTGGCCGGGATGGGAAGATTCCGCGGTTCCACCGGATAAGGTCGCGCCCTACCTGCGCGATCTGATGAAGCTATATGACAAGTACCACTACCGCGGGGCTATGTATGGACACATCGGGCAAGGCTGCATTCATTCCCGCATTTCCTTCGATCTGCGAAGCTCACCGGGCGTTCAGCAGTTTCGCAGTTTTCTGAGTGAGGCGGCGGACCTGGTGGTTTCCTATGGGGGATCGCTCTCCGGCGAGCACGGGGACGGTCAGCAGCGCGCCGAGTTCCTTGTAAAGCAGTATGGGCCGGAACTCATGCAGGCGATGCGCGAATTCAAGCGCATCTGGGATCCGCGGGGCCTGATGAATCCCGGCAAAGTCGTTGACCCCTATCCGATGGACAGTTTCCTGAAACTGGGCCCCAACTATAGTCCCAGGCCGGTCAAGACAAAGTTTGCCTACCGGGAAGACGGGGGCAACTTCGCTCACGCCACCGTCCGTTGCGTCGGAGTAGGCAAGTGCCGCGAGCCGCAGGGAGTGGACGTGATGTGCCCCAGCTACATCGCCACCCGCGAGGAGAAGTACACGACACGCGGACGCGCACGACTGCTCTTTGAAATGCTGCAGGGTGACGTGATCCAGGACGGGTGGCAGAGCAGGGAAGTGTACGATGCGCTCGATCTTTGCCTGGCCTGCAAGGGATGCACCAGCGATTGCCCGGTGCATGTGGACATGCCGACCTATAAGTCGGAGTTTCTGTACCACCACTACAAAAGTGTTCGAAGAAATCGCAGCCGCTACATGTATGCCTTCGGTTTTATTGACCAGGTCGCACGGCTTGGGGCTCTGAATCCGGAGTTGGTGAACTTCGCAACGCAGACTCCCGGCCTCTCGCGCATAGCGAAGTTCGTAGCCGGACTGGACCAGCGGCGAAAGGTGCCGGAGTTTGCGCCGACGACTCTGCAGGCGTGGTTCCGGCGGCGCGGCGGGAGCGTTAACGCCGGCGGCCCCGAGGTTATCCTTTGGCCCGACACCTTCAATAACAACTTTCATACCAACGTTGGTGTCGCGAGTGTTGAAGCACTCGAGGCTGCCGGGTTCCGTGTCCGCATGCCGCGGCAGCATGTGTGTTGCGGGCGGCCGCTCTATGACTACGGCTTTCTGGATGTGGCCGAGAAATATCTGCGGCGGACCATAAGACTCCTGCGAGAAGACATCCGAAAGGGCGTTCCGGTGATTGGCATGGAACCTAGTTGCCTTGCGGTATTCCGCGACGAGTTGGGCAAGATGTTACCGCACGACGAGGATGCCGATCGGCTGCGCAAAAACTGCTACCACTGGGCCGAGTTCTTTGAAAAGCACGGGATTAAGCTGCCGAGGCTGGAAGCCAAAGCGGTGGTCTGGGGGCACTGTCACCATAAGGCAACCGGCGGCATGCACCCCGAAATGACCCTGCTGCAGGAGCGCATGGGGATCGAAGCGGAGGAAGCAAAGGGCGGCTGTTGCGGCCTCGCAGGTTCCTGGGGCTTCGAAACCGGCAAGTATGACATCTCGATGCAGTGCGGCGAGGCGGGCTGGCTGCCGGCTGCTCGCAAGGCCGATCCCTCAACGCTGATCATCGCCAACGGGTTTTCCTGCAAGACGCAGTTGGAGCAAGCCCAGACGGGAAGGGCAGCCCTGCACGTGGCCGAGGTGATGGATATCGCCCAGAGGTTCGGGAGCCCGGAACTTCACGCAGCCTACCCGGAACGCCTGCGCCAGGCCAAGCCTCTGCCCCCGCGCGGTGTTCGTCTCGCACGCATGGGTGGCACACTGGCAGTCGCTGGACTGGGTGTCTGGGCGGCTGCGTTGGGGATTCGCTGGCTTGCGGCAGATCGATAGGGCGATGCGTTCAACCGGAACGGACACCTTCAGCTTTGTCGATTCTGGCTCTGCTTTTGTCTTCTGAGGCGCCATATTCGCAGTGGCTCGCCGAAAAGCATCATGAGGATGATGCCGCCCATGATCACGGCAGCATCCTTAGGCTGCTGCAGAATGCCGAGCGATATCAGCAGCGCTGTCGACAGTGCTGCTGGCTGGCTTGTCTGCAGCAACAGAGTGACGAGAACGGTGAGCCCGGTTGCCAGAACTGCTGCCCCAATCCTCGCCAGCGGTACACCGCCTGCCGACACCCGCGCAGACCACCACGCTCCTGTAACCGCAAGCGCGAAGTAACCTGCCCCCACCCCTGCGAGATGCCCGAAAAAGACGCTGCGGGGACGTGCGCTGGGTCGGTGCGGTGTCTCAATCATTTCGTACGCCGTCGGGCCAAGGCTGGCGAAGATGAGTGGCTGGTGCGCCATCCATCCAGCGATTGCGGGGATGAAGAGAAGGAAAACCTCGCCGAGCGGCGCCAGCAGAAGATCTTGTTTTTTCATGATCAGTGTATTGCGGCAGAGTCGCACAACAAGGTGCGGCGACTGTTGTTTTGAATTGCCTCCTCCCGGCTGAGTCGGCACGCATTTTGTAGGATGCGCTCTCCGCGACCGCCATGCGCGCTGCGTCAGGTACCTCCCTGTTGTCTTGCCCTGTTGGTAGTGAAACCCGCAGGGGCATCGGGCACTCCCTCGCCACGCCGCATCTCACTACCACGTCAATCTTTTGCTCTGGCGACACTGTCGCAGGAGCCTGCATGTCACCAACCGATAAGGAGTAACAGAATGGCTGGCAAAGCACTGGGAATTTCGCTGGAAGACGCTCGGCAGGTTATCCGCGCCGGGCAGGAGAAAGCGCTCCAGATGGGCCTTCGCATGAATATCGCCGTGGTGGATGCGGGAGCGAATCTCGTTGCGTTCGAACGGCAGGATGGGGCATGGCTCGGGTCCATCGACATCGCAATCAATAAGGCCTTCACGGCGCGCGCATTCGATATTGAGACGAAAGCGCTAGCCGGGAACTCGCAAAGCGGCGAGCAGTTTTTCGGCATCCATAATTCCAACAATGGGCGAGTTATGATCTTCGCTGGCGGAGTTCCGCTGAGGGCGGGCGATGAAGTTGTTGGCGCCGTCGGCGTGAGCGGCGGCGTCGGGAAGGAAGACCAGGCCGTCGCGGAGGCTGCGGCGCAGGCTTTTACCCACGCGACGTCCCGCCGCGTTGCATGAAAGCTGCTTCGGGGCAATTCCAATGGGTCCGGGACAACTGCCGCATGGGGTTGTCCCCTTCCGCATGAAGCGTCTCTCTGGCTCACGCGCCGATCAAAGGCAGGATAACGGCAGTATCCCGCAGGCATATGCTCGTCCATGAGGCAACCTGGTGGTCCCCCGGCTCCTCCTATGTCCGATAGGCGACATTACGCGGCCCATTCCATTCTCGCCGCTTCACCAGGGGCTTCCAGTGGGAACCTGCTTCCCTGGGCTATTCCGGTCATGAATGGCAACACCCTGATCATCGGCAGAAGATGAAACTCTGCGCGAGGATTGGAATACGCAGGACGAGAGCTTGCTGAAATGGCTGACAACGAACAGAAGAATGATGGCAAAAACCCTGTGTGCCCACCGGCAATGTTCGGCGTTCCGATTACACCGACCCTGAAAAACTGCGGCGCAATTGAG
>DAHVZZ010000202.1:0-6881 GCA_027323785.1 Acidobacterium sp.
ATGAGGCGCACAACCTCGGCATCTTCCACCGCGACCTGAAGCCCGCCAACGTGATGCTGACCGACGGCGGACTGGTAAAGATTCTGGATTTCGGCCTGGCTCGCCGCCTGCCGCCGGAAAAGATGGAGTTCGACCCGGTTACTCCCGGACGCCGCAAACCCGGTCCGCCGCTGGCCACCTATACGGCGCGCGGCGGTACGGTCGCCTACATGGCGCCGGAGCAGTTTGTCACCGGGCAAAGCAGCGTACAAAGCGACCTGTGGGCGCTGGGTATCATTCTTTACGAGCTGGCCAGCGGGCGGCATCCCTTCGTCCGGCCCGACGGCGACGAATTCCAGGGCATCCGCGCCATTCAGTTCCTCGACCCGCCGCCGCTCGAATCGCTGCCCCCGGAGCTCAACTCGGTCATTCTTCGCTGTCTCAGCAAATCCCCGGCCGACCGTTATGGGAGCGCCGCCGAGATTCGCGAGGCCCTCAAGACCATCATGAAGGCGCTTCAGTTCGAAACGGGAGTGATTCCCGGCGAGGCCGCCGCCGTTCTCACGCCGCCCGACGCCGCCGATCAGGACAAGCGCGCCACCGGCCTGCTGTCCATGATCGCCGAGCGCTTCCGCGAATCCTCCGACGAAAAGGAAAGGGAGAACACCATTCTGGTTCTGCCCTTCCAGAATCTCGGCCCGCGAAACGTGGCTCCGCTTTACGGATACGCGCTGGCCGATGCCATCGCGGCCCGCCTCGCCCGCATGTCGTCCCTGGTGGTGCGGCCATCCAGCGCTCTGATGCAGCTGCCGGTGGCGCGCATGGATCCGCTGGAGATCGGGCAGAAGCTGCTGGTGCACTGGGTTCTCACCGGCGGGTTTCTCCGTTCCGACCAGGGTTTCGACCTGAACTGGCAGCTCCTGGACGTTTCCAGCCAGAGCGTTCGCGGCGGCGGCTCCATCAGCGTCCCGTCTTTCGATCTGATCGCGGTCCAGGCGGAGATTTGCAACGAGGTGTTCGGCTCGCTCCAGGGCATCGGCCGGCTGCAGCCCGGCGTGGAGCGGGTGGCTCCGCGCACCAGCCTCATCGGCGAACAGGTCTCCGAGGAATATCTGCAGGCGCGGGCGCTGCTTTCCGGCTTCATGCAGCGCACCGGCAGCCGCGCCGATCTGGAGCGCGCGCGCCAGCGCTTCGAGTCGGTCGTCGAGCGCGACCCCTCGTTCGCCGCGGCGTGGAGCGGTCTGGGTATTGCGCAGCTCCAGTACATCCGCCACGGCTTCGGCGGACACATGCATGTGATTGCGGCCCGCAAGGCTCTCGACCGCGCCCTGGAGCTGGATCCCGGCTCCGTGGAGGCCAATCTTTACCGCATCTACATGCTGCTCTCGCGCGGCGAAAAGGAAGGCGCGCGGCATGGAATCGAGCACCTGCTGCGCACCGCCGCCAATGAGTGGAATGTCCACCTGGTGGCGGGCATCACCCTGCGCTTCGACGGCATGTACGAGGAGGCGCTGCGCGAGTTCCACCGCGCGCTCAACCTCAATCCCTCCAGCGCCCCCGTGATTTACAACCACCGCGCCCGCGTTTACCAGTACCAGAACCAGCTGGAACTGGCCGAAGAAGAACTACAGAAGGGCCTCACCCTGGAGCCGCGATATCCGCTGCTGCGGACCTCTCTGGCCTACCAGCGCATGCGCAAGGGAGACCTGCCCCAGGCGATCGAGATTCTGGAAACGGTCATCCGCGACGACAGCTCCATGCGCATCGCCGTCCCCACCCTCGCCATGTGCTACGTGCAGCAGGGCGACCGCCAGCGCGCCGCCTCGCTGATCACAGAGGAGTCCATTACCGCGGCCGAGGCCGACAGCGAGATGACCTACCGCCTGGCCACCTACTTTGCCGTGGACGGCGACGAGAGCGAGGCGCTCCACTGGCTGCGCCGCGCCATCTACCTGGGCAACGAAAATTACCCCTGGTTCTCGCGCAACCCGGCCTGGAACCGGCTCCGCGGACACACCGACTTCGAGCGCATCCTGAAGGACCTGGAGAGAACCTACCGGCGCAATCAGCGCATCTGGAAGCGTCTGCTGCCGGAGGTCGAGCCATAGCCGCAACGCCGGTTCCGCATGGGCTCCGCTACGGTGTGACCGCGCCGCACAGGTTCCGGTGCGCTTCCAGAATGAAGTGGTCGGTCATTCCGGCCATATAATCCGCAATCACCCGGGGAGCGCCTTCGGCGGCCACCTGGCCGGCATAGGCCGGAGGCAACAGCCCTGGATCGGCCATCCACGCGGCGAAAAGATCGGCGATCACCCGGCCCGCGTGTTCATGACCAGCCTGCATATCCTCGCACAGGTAGAGATTCCGGTAGAGGAACTCCTTGGCCTCTTTCCGCAGGCTTTCAATCGGCGGTGAAAAGGCAGCCAGTCGTCGCGGCATCTGGCGGATGCCTTCGAGATCCACGATTCCCGCCGCGCCGACGCGGCGTCTGGTCTCGGCGATCAGGTCGTCGGCCAGCGCATTCAGCATCTGCTTGAGCGCCTCCTGGAAGAGCAGCTTTTCCGCCGCATCGGGGTGTTCGGCCGCAAGCGGCGCGTAGAAGCGTTCAAGGAGGCTCACGCCCGAGCGTATGCCGCCAGGCGTGAGAATCCCGGCTTCCATCCCGTCGTCCAGATCGGCGGTAAGGTAGGCGATTTCGTCGGCCAGGTCGATGAGCTGCGCTTCGAGCGGTGGCCGCAGATCGAGAAACAGCCCGCTCAGTTCCGGATGCTCGCCGGGCGAGTAGTCGTGCGAATGCTTGACGATGCCCTCGCGCACCGCCAGCGTGAGATTCAGCCCCCTGAAGTCGAGATGCCGGTTCTCGAAATGCTCCACGATGCGCAGAGCGTGCAGGTTGTGATCGAAAGAGAGTCCGTACTGCCGCATGGCCTCGTCGAGCGCGCGCTCTCCGGCATGGCCGAAGGGAGGATGCCCGATATCGTGCGCCAGCGCCAGAGCCTCGGTCAGGTCCTCGTTCAGGCCCAGGGCCCGCGCAATGGTGCGCGCGATCTGCGCGACCTCCATGGTGTGGGTCAGGCGGCTGCGGAAGTGGTCGGATTCGCGGCGCGTGAAGACCTGCGTCTTGCCCGCCAGCCGGCGAAAGGCGCGGGAATGAATGATGCGCCCGCAGTCGCGCTGGAAGGGGGTTCGATAGGGATGATCCGGCTCATTCCACCGGCGCACGGTCAGCGGACCGGAGACGGGAACCGCGCACGCCTCCGGCAATGGGTTGAGTGCCGTCATGCAAGCAGTCTATGCCCGGCGGGTTGCTATTCTCTGTTGCCGTCGCTCGGCTTGCCGGATTCCTTCGCCAGCCGCACCCGCGCGCTGTCCAGCTTCTTCTGCACTTTGGCAACGGCGCCCTGCTGGATATCCGCCTGCACCATGCGCGCGTACTCGTGCAGGGACATCTCCCACTGCGCGGCGGCCAGCTTCAGCTGTCCGTTCTTCTCGTAGACGTCTCCCAGATGGTCGTGAACCGTCGGATCGGTGGCTCCGCGTGCGAGCGCCTGCTGGAGATGCTTTTCCGCCTTGTTGTAATCGCCGAGGCGGTAGTACACCCAACCCAGCGAGTCCAGATAAGCGTAGTTGGTCGGGTCCAGCTTCACCGCCTTCTGAATCATCGCCAGAGCCTTCTGGAGCTGGACGCCGCGATCCGCCAGCATGAAGCCGTAATTGTTCAGAATCAGGGCATTATTGGGATCGACGGCCAGAATCGCCACGAACTGCTTCTGCGCCTTGCCGAACTGCCGCGCCTGATCCGAAAGCATGGCCCGCTGGAACTGCACCATCAGCTTGTCGTTCTTCGATGTGGCCAGCTTGCCGGCCTGATCGAGCACGTGCGAGGCATCCTTCCACTTGCGGAGATCGGTGTAGATCTGCGCCAGCTGATAGTAGGCCGACAGTTTCTTCGGGTGGCGCTTCAGCACGCTCTGCGCCATGCCGATGCCCTCAGCGGCATGACCGTTATCAGCCAGCTGCCGGGCGAGCGTAAGCTTTGCGTCGACGCTCTTCGGCAGTTTCGCCACAGCTTCGCGCGCGGTGGCCAAAGCCTTGGCGTATTCGTGCGCCTCGCGGTAGGTCTCCACCTGCTCGTCGTAGGCCTGGCCCTCGATGTCCCCGCCCAGCGTGGCCATGGTTTGGTACTGCTCGATGGCGTCGCTGGTGCGGCTCTGCTCGCGGTAGACGGCCGCCAGCCGGTCCAGAACCAGAGCGTAATTGCCTTTCTGCTGCTTCGAATACTGTCCGTCCGGCTGGTACAGCGCGTTCGCCAGCTTGCTCAGCAGCCGCGCCGCATCGTTCAGATGCCCCAGGGCATCGTCGATCATCGCTTCCTGGAAGTCGTAGCGGGGCTGGTCGGAGGAAAGCTGCCGAGCCTTTGAAACGGCATTCAGCGCATCTTTGAAATTCCCCTTGCCCTGCTGGATATCGGCGATCCTGCCCCACGCTTCCGTGTCCATCGGATCCCCGGCGACGATGTCCTGCCAGGCGGCCAGTGCCTCCTCGGTCTGGCCGGCTTTCATCAGATCGCGGGCCAGTGAGCGCTCCACGTCCAGATTCTGCGGTTCCAGAGCCAGCGCCTTTTTAAAGGCTTTCACGGCGTTCTTCGTGTCCTTCGCCTGGTCGTAGCAAACCCCCAGCTGGTATTCGGTCCGGGCCGTCTGGTCGTCGCTCGGCAGCGCCTCCAGGACCTGGATCGCCTTCTGCGTATTGCCTTCGTCCAGATAAAAACGGTTGGCGATCAGAGCCGTCCGCTCCGAGCCGGGATTGATATTCTGCGCCGCGGTAATCTGGCTCTCGGCCTTCGCCGAATCCCCATTGGCTGCGTACAGCCGCGCCAGCATCAGGTGGTCTTCGATGTTTCCCGGCCGCAGGGCGACAATCTTCTCGTACTGCCCAATCGCCAGCTTCAGCATCTCCCGCGAAATGTCCTGCTGCTGCCCCTGATTCGTCAGCGACTGCAGGTAGACTTTCGCGAGCAGGCGGTGAGCCTCCACGTCGTTCGGATCGCGCTTCACCTCACGCTGGGCATCCTCGATCGCTTCCTTGATACGGCCCGTGTTGAAATAGAGTTCCGCCAGATGCCGCCGCAGGTACTTCGACGAGGGATCCTCGTTCAGGGCCATCTTGTACTCTTCAATCGCCCTGGTGGCATATTCGCTGCGCCCGAAGGTCGTGGCCATCTGTTCGTAGTGATGCGCCAGCATGTAGTGGTAATAGGCGTCACCGCTCTTCGACCCGAGAGCCGCCTGCGCCTGCGCATCGCTCTTTCCGGAAGTGGCGGCGGACGGCTTTGCGGCCTGCGCATGCATGCCCGTGGCCACAGCGAAAGTGGCAAGAATGCAGGTCAGCGAGAGGGGTCGAGAAGGCGAGATACTCATGAGGTGGGAAATCCTGTTCCGCTCTGTTCGACCAGGCAAACCCGTACCGCCTGGCTGGGCTTCTCTGCAGCAGGAGCGACGCTTCCCGTCCCGCTGCATTTCTTATGACGATTGTAACCTGCGGGTAGAGGCAGTTTTATCTCTGCGCTTGCACTCCGTCAACACTCCACAGCCGACAGAGGCAGCTCCTGCAACGAACCAGGCAGTTCCTGAAGCGAGGCGCCCCCGGCGCCGCACGCCCCATAGACTCGCCTGACGGGAGGCGATCAGTATCCTTCCCGGCGGAAGAGGTCCAGCACCGCGAACAGGATCACGCCGGCGACCGCATCCACAAGAGCCCGCAGGATTTCGTGCAGGCCGTGCCAGGCGAACGGCTGCCCCAGCATATGCCGCTCCAGCAGCCACAGGATTCCCGTCTGCGCCAGCGTAAAGGCGAAGACCAGCAGCAGGCGCATGCCGGTGTTGTCGGTATCCACCCGCACTCCCAGCGATGCCGCCACATACCCGATCAGCGCCTTGGCGATTCCGAAAATGCCCAGGGCATGGTGCGTCAGGCCGTCCTGCGCGATGCCCATGACGGCCCCAAAAATGGTCGCGCTCACCGGTTCTCGCCGCGAAATCGCATAGTAGATCGTCACCAGCAGCGGCAGATCCACTAAATCGAAATGCGTAAAGTGCAGAGAAAGAAAGGATTGCAGGCCAAGCGCCAGCAGCGGAACCAGAATGTAGACCGCCAGCGGATAGGAATTGGTCCCCACCTCGTGCCGGGACGAAGCCATCAGGGCCATCGTTAATTTCTCCCCTCAGCGCCCGAATGCGGAGCCTGACCGCCCGATCTGCCCGACTGCCTGGCTGGCGCGCTGGCTGGCCGGCGCGCGGGTACCGCCTTTTTCTTGCTGGCCGAATGCACGACGTTCGCGCTGTTCCCGGCCGGGGAAGCGCCCTGGCTGGCGTTTTCGTCTCCGGGCGGCAGGCTCTCCACTACGTTCGACGCCTGCCCCGGAACCAGATCCGCAGCCGGCGGCGTAGCCAGCGGCGAGTAGCGGTCTCGGTGAATCGCCTGCGGCGGAGTTGGCGGCAGCGACGGCAGCGTCAGCACCATCTTCGCCGGCACCTGCGCCGCCGATTGCGTGCTGCTCCCGGCCGTCCCGGACGGACCCGGCTTCGGATCGGGCAGGTTGCGAGACGGCAGCTGTGCCGCCAGAATATCCGCCGCCGTCTCCTGCGCCTGGCTCAGATCCTGCTGCATCTGCGCGGGCATTTTGTCTCCGGTCCCGGTAATAATCAGCACTTCTTCGAGTGCCGACAGATTGGCCGCCGGCTTCACCAGCAGGTCGTCCACGGTGCCATCCTGCGCGGGCACCACCCGGCGCACCACACCAACCGGAAGCCCCCGGGGAAAGATGCCGTCTCCGCCGCTGGTCACCACCGCCTCGCCCGGCTTAATCCGGTCATCCGGCGAAACATCCACAATCTCCGGCT
>DAHVZZ010000210.1:0-5956 GCA_027323785.1 Acidobacterium sp.
TGCCCGGTTCGACCTGCGCCAGAGAGGCGATGTGCTTTTTGGGAATGATGAGAATGTGGGTAGGCGCCTTCGGATCGATGTCGTGGAAGGCGATCACGTGATCGTCTTCCATGACCTTCTTCGCCGGAATCTCTCCGGCCACGATTTTGCAGAAGATGCAATCCACAGGTTAGCTCCGCATCAGAAGCGCATGTACAGGCCGGCCATTGGTTCGCCGGTGAGCCGGTGGCTTCCGGTTTTCAGGTTCGCCCGGCGGAAGTCCGGAGTCTTGTAGAAAACGCCGCGGTACTCGAGGCGCACGCCGAAGGCGCTGCCCATGAGCGGAATATTCGTGCCCCCGGAGAAGGTTTCGCCGAGGCGCGGCTGCCAGGGGACGTTCTGGCCGCCATTCAGCGAGGGCGAAAAGAGGATGGCGCTGATGCCGGCTGTGGCGAAGGGCTCCAGGAAGAGCATCTTTTTCGGCGCATGGATGTAGTAGGAGCCGCTGAACTCATGCATGTTCGCCTGGCGTCCGAAGATCTGACCGGTGTAGTAGTTGGTGTAGCGGGTGTAGACGTAGCCGGTTTCATAACCCGCCCACCAGTGATAGCTGTGGCGGAGGAAGGCAGCGAGGCCCACGGAGCGAGTGGTGGTCACGGTGATCCCGTCGCCGCTGGCCTTGCCCGTATACTGCCCAAAGCCTTCGAGGGCGATGTCGTTCCTCATCGCGGTATGCGGCGGCTGGGCGGTGGAACCGGACTGTGCGTGCGCGGCGGACCCGGCCAGGAGACAGGCGGAGAAAACGGCGGCTACAACCCCAAAACACTTCTGGAGACGCATTCGAACAGAGAACCTCCTGTTCCATAGTAATGGGGCAATCTGACAAATGGGGTTTTGGTTGTCCGGGAAGCGGGTTTTCCCGGCGGTTCAGTGGGAGTGGCCGGGGTGGTGATGGTGGTGATGGTGAAGGGTGGGCTCGTCCTCGACAGGGGGCAGGCACCCATGGGCGGCTCCGCAGACGACGTGCTCGAACTGCACGGTGGTGTGGTAGATGTGGAAGCGCTCGCGCAGGACGCTGTTGATGCTGTCCAGAATGCGGTTGCTCTCCGAGGGGGGGATGTCGGGGATGGTCACATGGCTGGAGAGGGCGTGGGTGTTGGAGCCCAGGCTCCATACGTGCAGGTCGTGAACGTCCTGCACGCCTTCGATTCGGCGCAGGACCTTGCGAACTTCGAGGAGCGAGATGCCCTGGGGTGTGCCCTCGAGCAGAATATTGAGCGTCTCGCGCACGATGGAGGCGGACGACCAGAGAATCAGGGCGGCGATGATCAGGGAAAGGGTTGGGTCGATCCAGCGGATGCCGGTGAAAAGGATGGCCGCGCCTCCGGCGATGACAGCGGCGGTCGACAGGGTATCGCCGAGCATGTGGATGAAAACACCGCGAATGTTGACATCGTGGGAGGTCCGCCACAGCATGGCCGCGATGACACCGTTCATGATCACGCCGGCGGCCGCCACATACATCATGATGCGAGGCTGGACTGGCTCGGGGTGGGCGAGGCGGTGGAAAGCCTCCAGCGCGATCCAGCCTGAGATCACGATGAGGGTGATTGCGTTGAGGAAGGCCGCCAGCACGCCGGCGCGCTGATAGCCGAAGGTTTTGCGGTCGGTGGCCGGACGCGTCTGGAACCACACGGCGACAAAGGAGAGCAGGATGGCGAGCGCGTCGGAGGCGTTGTGCCCGGCCTCTGAAACCAGGGCCAGCGAGTGTGCCCGCAACCCGGCAATCAGGGTGAGCAGCACATAGCCGATGGTGGCAAGCAGCGAGAAGCGGAGGACTCGCTTCATCGAATGGGTTGCTCTGGTCGCCGTGCCGTCAGCGTGCATACAGGGTCAGTGTAGAGCCGCGGCGGGCTGGCTTCAATCGCGGCATGGATCTATGGGGGTTACGCGCGAGCGCAGGCGAGAAAGCGGCGTGGTTTGGTGAGGTTCAGGCGGTGGTGTCGCGTTTGCCGGTTGGAACGGTCCAGTTCGATGGCGAAGTGCCGGGCGGTGGGGAGGTCTGACCCAGGCCGCGCAGACCGCTCCAGTTTTCGGCCACGATGATGCTGTTTTCCGGACGGTGAACGTCATAACGCACGGAGCAGGGGAAACTCAGGCGAAAATCCTCGGGGCGAAAGCGGTCGCGGAGCGCGGAGATGTCCTGGGAGCACTCGTAGGCCACACCGCCGATTTCGTACTTGTAGTGGACGAAGCGCAGTTCTTCCTGCTGCGGCGGGGCGCTGGTTTCCATGGAGTCGGAGAGATCGAGGATGGTTCCGTCGATGATGCGACCGGTCCGCACGAGCTGAGCGCGCCGCTCGCGCTCCAGCTCCTCGGGCGTGGGCCTTCGGCGAAAGACGAAATACGCGGTCGCGCCGGCTGCACAGAGAACCGAAGCAGCCAGCGTCCCAAGAACGTGGGGATCGCGCAGAGACAGGCTTTGCATCGGAGAGTCCGGGGGCCTTTCTGAATGAGGGTAACTTGACCGAGGTTACTCGCCAGGAGGAATCTCCCGGGGCGGTTTTCCGGAACCATTGTTCCGGAGCCAGTTTTCTGGATAAATGCAGCATAACTCAGAAAGAGGGTGTTTGCCGCTACCGGACGAGCCGCCCGCGGAGGGCGGCTGATCTATACTGAGGCGTGGATATGAAAAGTCGAGGGATACGCGCAGCGGCCGCTTCGGGCGGTCGTTTTTCCGTCCGGAAAGATCTTGTGGAACAGGCTCCGGCCGCGGCGCAAAGGCCGCGGATTCGGTCCACCACGGTTATCTGTGTGCGCCGTGGCAGCTCAGTCGTGATGGCCGCGGACGGACAGGTGACGATGGGGGATGCGGTGTTCAAGCACACCGCGCGGAAGATTCGCCGGCTGTACCAGGACAAGATTCTGGCCGGCTTTGCCGGTTCCACGGCCGATGCGTTTTCCCTGTTCAGCCGGTTTGAAAACAAGCTGGAACAGTACGCGGGAAATCTTGGTAGGGCGGCAGTGGAGCTGGCGAAGGACTGGCGCACGGACAAAATGCTGCGCAATCTGGAGGCTCTGCTGGTGGTTTCGGACCAAAACCAGACCTTTCTGCTGAGCGGTTCCGGAGACGTGATCGAGCCGGATGAGGGAATCGCGGCGATCGGCAGCGGCGGATCGTATGCACTGGCGGCGGTGCGCGCCCTGATGCAGAATACCGAGCTGCCGGCGCGCGAGATTGCCGAGAAGGCGCTGCGTATCGCCGGGCAGATCTGCATTTATACCAACGACAACATTACCGTCGAAGAACTCAACGGGTGACCCGCGGATTGCCCGCGGGCAGGCCGCTTCCTCACCAAACGCGCTCAGCCCATGTCTCTCCGGATGTGGGCTGCAGCTTGTTGTACGACGCACAGGCTCCCATTCCGGCTCCGAAGGGTTGATGATTAGAGTATGGCGATTTATTTACCGGGAACGGCGGAAGATCAGGAACTCTCGCTCGACGAACTGACGCCGAGAGAGATTGTCGGCGAGCTGGACAAGTATGTGGTGGGGCAGAAGGCTGCCAAACGCGCGGTGGCAGTGGCCCTTCGTAACCGGATGAGACGCCAGAAGCTGCCCCCCGATCTTGCGGACGAGATCATGCCCAAGAACATCATCATGATTGGGCCGACGGGCGTGGGTAAGACGGAGATCGCGCGACGCCTGGCGAAGCTGACCAACTCGCCGTTTCTCAAGATCGAAGCCTCGAAGTTCACGGAGGTGGGGTACGTGGGCCGCGATGTCGAATCGATTGTCCGCGACCTTGTGGAGATCGCCATCGACATGGTGCGCGAGGAAAAGCTGGAGGAAGTGGAGGACCGCGCCGAGCTGAACGCGGAGGAGCGGCTGCTCGACCTGCTGCTGCCGCCGCCCTCGGCACCGACTCCTGCGCCGCAAACGGCTCCGCATATCGACGGCAACACGATTACGCTGCCCGCTCCCGGTTCGTCTTCCGGAGCCGCCGCCGATGCCCAGTCGACCTCGCACAGCCGGACGCGCGAAAAGCTGCGGCAGCAGTTCCGCGAGGGCAAGCTCGACGACCGAATGGTTGAAATCGACGTGCGCGAGAAAGGCTCGCCGTCTTTCGAAATCATCTCCAATCAGGGCGTGGAGGAGATGGACGTGAACCTGAAGGACATGCTGCCCAACATTTTTGGGCAGCGCACGCGGAAGCGGAAGATGAAGGTATCGGACGCTTTCGATTATCTGGTGCAGGAAGAGGAAAGCCGCCTGATCGATATGGATCAGGTGACGCGCCTGGCGGTGGAGCGGGTGGAAACCTCGGGCATTGTTTTTCTGGACGAGATTGACAAGATTGCCGGCCGCGAAGGCGGGCATGGCCCGGATGTTTCGCGGGAAGGGGTGCAGCGCGACATTCTGCCGATCGTGGAGGGCACGACGGTGAACACGCGTTACGGCATGGTGCGAACCGACTTCATCCTGTTTATCGCCGCCGGGGCGTTCCATGTGTCCAAGCCGAGCGATCTGATTCCGGAGTTGCAGGGCCGTTTTCCCATCCGCGTGGAACTGCAGTCGCTGACGGTGGAGGATTTCGTCAAAATTCTGACGGAGCCCAAATCGTCGCTGGTACGCCAGTACACGGCGCTGCTGGAAACCGAAGGGCTGAAACTGGAGTTCACGCCGGAGGCGATCCAGGAGATGGCGCAATTTGCGTTCCGGGTGAATGAAGGCACGGAGAATATCGGAGCACGACGTCTGCACACCATCATGGAGCGAGTTCTCGACGAGATCAGCTTCCTTGCGCCCGACCTGGCCCGCGCCGACGCCCGCGGCGAGCAGAAGAGCGGCGGCACGGTGGTTGAACTGGCCGCTGTGGGCGAAGGCACGACGGCACCGCTTCCGGTGATTGAACGGGAGATTCCGGGCGGGACGGAAAAAGCCATTCTCATCGACCCGGAGTATGTGCGGCAGATGGTTTCCACGATTGTCAGGAATCAGGATCTGTCGCGGTACATCCTGTAAAGGGCGTCCATTTCCCTGGTGGGGACTTCCGGGTGGGTTGTCGCGATTCGTCGAGCACGACGCGGCGTTTGTCCGGGTCGTTCGTTTCCGAAGGCCTTTCGGGGCTGCTGATCATGGCGACGGCTGCCGCGAGCAGTTCGGCGGGGCCTGCAAACGGGATCTCGGCATCGGGAGAGGTGAGTCTGAGCCGCTGGTGACCGGTGGCCAGGGCGAGGATTCCAGTGCTGGGAGACTGGTTATGCACGCGCCGGACGATCTTCAGGCAATCGGATTCGCTCATGGAGTAGCAGAGCAGCACCATCCGGAAGGGCTGCGCTTCCAGCAGCGCCAGGGCGCTGCTCACGTCCGCTGCCACTTCTACCTCGAAGCGCTCGCTAAAGATCAGCTGCCGCGTCCGGTTCAGCACCGGGTCTCGTCCCACGCACAAAATCTCGGCCCATTTTTTCATGCTTATCCTGGTTCTCCTTTCTGTGTTGCTCATGTCGATCGCAAAATTACCTGGAGTGAGGCTTCCTGGCCGTGGTGTTCGCAATGAGGTTCCGCCTAACCGCCGGAGCGGCGGGAGGGTCGGTGATCGGAAGATACGGACCATTGACTCCATGGAAGATGTTCCGGCTTAAAGTCATCAGGCATTCGGCCCCGTTGTTTTTCTGCTCGTTCAGTGTCGATTCCGGCATCCAAAGTTTGCAGGCTGGTCCCCGGGGCCCGGTACACGTGCCCACCGCGTTGGTTTGTTGCTGACTAACGGAACAGGTACGGAGGGAGCAGTATCCGGCACGATAATGGGGCCGAAGCGGTGCAGTCTGTCTAGGAACTCGTTGAAATTCGCGTGATCGCGGCTTCTTTTCTGCTGATTTTCATTTCTCTCTGTCCCGAAGTCTGTTTGAAAGGCGCGTCTGGGCAGTTTTTATAGGGTTTGCGAGCCTCGAGGATCATCCCCGAGGCCCGCAAT
>DAHVZZ010000225.1:0-10427 GCA_027323785.1 Acidobacterium sp.
TGGTTCCACACCGGCGGCATCTTCGCCGCCCTCTCTGAGACCACCCCCGCCGTCGCCGCCGAAGCCATGGACGCCGCCCGCCGCAACGGCACACCCGTCTCCTATGACCTCAACTACCGCCCCTCTCTCTGGCAGGCCATCGGCGGCAAGGCCCGCGCGCAGGAGGTCAACCGCGAGCTGGTCCGCAAAGTCGATGTCCTCCTCGGCAACGAGGAAGACTTCTCCGCCATGCTCGGCATTCAGCTCCAGGGCGTCTCCGACGACTTCGCCGAGCTGCACGTCCCCGCCTACGAGCAGATGCTCCGCGACGTCGCCGCCGCCTACCCCAACCTGAAGCTCATCGCCACCACCCTGCGCACCGCCTACACCGCCACCCGCAACGCCTGGGGAGCCATGGCCCTCTGTCAGGGCCAGATCGCCCACACGCCCCAGATCGATGTCGAAATCCTCGACCGCGTCGGCGGCGGCGACTCCTTCGCCTCCGGGCTCATCTATGGCATCCTCCAGGGCAAGTCCGTCGACTGGGCCGTCCGCTGCGGCGTCGCCCACGGAGCCCTCGCCATGACCACCCCCGGAGACACCAGCATGGCCACGCTGCCTGAAGTCGAGCGCGTCATGAAAGGCGGCTCCGCCCGCATCGCCCGATGACCCTGCGCGCGGAAACCGCCGGAGGCAGACGGCCACAGCCGCGCCCAGTAATGAATTCTCTGCGTTCTCTGTGTCCTCTGTGGTGAGAAGTACAACGAAAAGGATCCCCAATGTCCGAAACCATCCAGTCCGCCATCGAAGCCGCCGGCATCATGCCCGTCCTCCGCGCCCGCTCCGCCGATGAAGCCCGCGCCCTCGTCGAAGCTCTCGTCGCCGGCGGCATCGCCATCATGGAAGTCACCATGACCGTCCCCGGAGCCGTCGACCTCCTCCGCGCCCTCAAAAAGGAATACGGCGGCCGCCTCCTGCTCGGCTCCGGAACCGTCACCACCGCCGATCAGGCCGCCGCCACCATCGACGCCGGAGCCGAATTCGTCGTCAGTCCCAGCCTTCACCCCGACGTCATCGCGGAGACCAAAGCCCTCGGCAAAGTCTCCATCCCTGGCGCGCTCACCCCCACGGAGGCCATCACCGCCTGGCGCGCCGGAGCCGACTACGTCAAGATATTCCCCTGCTCGGCCGTCGGCGGCGCCAGCTATCTCAAAGCCCTCCTCGCGCCCTTTCCCGAACTCCGTCTCATCCCCACCGGCGGCGTCACCCTCGCGACCGCCCCCGACTTCCTCAAAGCCGGAGCACGCGCCCTCGGCGTCGGCACCGACCTCGTCAACGCCAAAGCCATCGCCGAAGGCCACCCCGAAACCGTCACCGCCACCGCCCGCGCCTACATGGAAATCATCGCCGCCTACCGCGCCTGATCCAACCCGACCAGTCTGTTATCCCAACCATCCCTGTCATCCTGAGGAGCAACGCGACGAAGGACCTCGCGTTTCGAACCCACCCCTCTGTGTCCTCCGCATCCTCTGTGGTGAAAGACGTTCCCGCAAAACAAAAAAAGGGTCCGCACACATGGCGCGGACCCTGGGAGGCACAGAGCCTGGACTTCACGCAGGCTCAATTGTTGTTACAGACAGAGTGCCCCATCCCATCCCCGCTGAATGTGACAGATCTCACCCTTCACGCCCCCGTCCCCACTTCCTGCATCCTCAACCCACGCTCCTGCATACTAACGAAGGAGGATTTTCTTTAATGACTCAGTCCCACGGATGGGCGGCGCAGAGCGCCACCAGCCCCATGGCTCCGTTCAGATTTACCCGCCGCGACCTTCACGAGCACGACGTTCACGTCAATATCGAATTCTGCGGCGTCTGCCATTCCGACATTCATTCCGTTCGCAACGAGTGGAAAAACGCCGTATATCCCATGGTTCCCGGCCACGAAATCATCGGCCGCGTCGCCGCCGTCGGCTCCGCTGTCTCCCGCTTCAAAGCCGGCGACCTCGTCGGTGTCGGCGTCATCGTCGACTCCTGCCGCACCTGCCCCAGCTGCAAATCCGGAGAAGAGCAGTACTGCGACAAGGGCGTCACCCTCACCTACGGTGCACACGACCGCTACGGCGACCTCACCCAGGGCGGCTACTCCAACAACATCGTCGTCGACGAGCACTTCGTCCACACCGTCTCGCCCAAACTCAACCCCGCCGGAGTCGCCCCGCTCCTCTGCGCCGGCATCACCACTTACTCGCCCCTCCGCCACTGGCAGATCGGCCCCAATAAAAAAGTCGGCGTCGTCGGCCTCGGCGGACTCGGCCACATGGCCCTCAAGTTCTCCCACGCCTTCGGTGCGCACACCGTCCAGTTCACCACTTCCGAATCCAAAATCGCCGACGCCGCGCGCCTTGGCGCCGATGAAGTCGTCATCTCCAAAGATGCCGCGGCCATGAAAAAGCAGTTCGGCACCTTCGACTTCATCATCGACACCGTCTCCGCGCCCCACGACCTCAACCCTTACCTCGAGGCCCTCAGGCGCGACGCCACCTACTGCCAGGTTGGCCTGCCCGACACGCCGCCCATCGTCAACATGGGCAATCTTCTCTTCAAGCGCCGCAATATGTCCGGCTCCATCATCGGCGGCATGAAGGAAACCCAGCAGATGCTCGACTTCTGCGCCGAAAAGAACATCGTCGCCGACGTCGAAGTCATCCCCATGCAGAAGATCAACGAAGCCTTCGAGCGCGTCGTCAAAGCCGACGTCAAATACCGCTTCGTCATCGACATGTCCACCCTCGGCGCATAACCGCGGGCGCTCCGGCGTCTAACCAGAGCCGCCAAAACCAAAGCGGGAGGAGCATCACGCCCCTCCCGCTTTCTTTTTCCTGACAGCCGCCTGCCGCCTGCTACCTGCTGGCCTGCAGCGCCTACTTTTTCTTCGCGTGAATCTTGAACGGGTGTCCCATCCGGTACACCAGTCCCACCGAGATCGCGAACTGCTCCGCAAACCCGTTCCCGCCAAAATTCGTCAGCGTCGCATCCGGCGCAATCCGGAACACCAGCTTCGGCGACCGGTTCAGGTCCAGCGAGCCGCCCAGTGCCGCGCCTGTCGCCCACTGGTTCGAGAACAGCCCCAGGTATTCCGGGTTCAGGTTCCCGATCGCCCGCTGGAAGTCCCCATACGTCGGACCCACAAACCCGTGCAGCAGCATCGCCGCGTGCTTGTTGTACAGCAGCCGGTACTCCACCCCGCCCAGCAGCATCTGCTCGCTCACAAACGGGCCTTCCACCGGAGTCGCATAGTTGCCCGTCCCCGTGCACGCTCCGCAGTTCGGCTGCACGCCGCTCGTGCCGTAGTAGCCCCGCACGTTTACGCCCACGCCCCAGTGCTGGGTGAACTCCCGCATCGCCCGCGCGTCGAAGCCGCCGATGTTCGCCCCCTGCAGCAAATGCGGACCCGCATCGAAGTGCGAGTACGCCACGCCGCCGTAAATCTCCCAGGGGTAGTTGTATTCCACTCCCGATAACGGATGCGGCGCCGGCACCGAGACTCCCGGCGGCGGACTCTGTACCTGCCCATGGGCTGCCGCGCCCATCACGCACATCCCGGCGGCCAGCGCCGCCACTCCCAGTCGAACCACCCACTTACCCTTCAACAGACCAAACCTCCAGCGACTCCCCTGGCGGGCGTCACTTCCTGTAATTGCCTGGCGAAACTCCAGGATATCGCACCCGGCAGCATTCTGTCCCACTCCGGCCCTCCTGTACTCTGGATTACGTGACCGATCCCGCCACCCTCTCCGGCCGCTCCTTCGATTCCCTCCACGCCATGATGCTCGCCCACGCCGACGAAGCCGTCCGCATCGCCGCCGCCGACCACGGCATGACCCTCGACTTCACCCCCGCCTCCGTCGCCCCTCTTGAAACCGTCCTCGCCGCCCGCAGCCCCGTCCCCGACCCCGGTCTCGAGTCCGCCACCCGCCTCTGGGGCGCATACTTCGGCGAAATCCTCCGCCGCCGCTACTCCGGCGAGTGGATCATGGCCGTCTACCCCACCCAGCCCGGAGCCGTCATCGCCCCCGACCAGGAAATGGCCATGCCCGCCCTCGACCTCGCCGGCTCCCAGGTCTCCCCCCTGCTCAAAATCTTCCGCCGCCTCACCCTCGGCCCCTCTGAAGACCTCTCCGCCTTCTACAACAAAGTCTCCGCCGCCCTCGACGCCCGCCAGTCCTGACGCGCGCCAGTCCCGCCGGGAGCCCCACAACGCTACCCGCTTCTCGCGAACCGCTCCTCGCCAACCGCTTCACCGCTGACCGCTTCTCGCCAACCGCTTCTGGCTACCCGCTTCTCGCCAACCGCTCTTTGGGGTAGGTTCGAGGGTGGTGAGCGGAGAATCCGCGGTTGCTTTTCTGACCTCAGCCGCATCCAATCCGCAAACCAACGCCGCGAGAACCGCCCGTGCCCCGCCAGTCCCCTACGGCTGATACTCCCAAAGGTCGTTGAACTTGCCGCCCCCCAGCGCAAGGCCCAAATCAAAGCTGTCGTCCCCGCCAAACAGCCAAAGGTTTCCGGAAGAGTCCCTCCATCCCACGGCGCCGAGACGCGCGCCCGGAACATCGCTCGCGGCTGCTACTCCCACCGTTCCATAATCTCCCAACTGACCCGCCTGGTTCGACCCGTTCACCCACATCCATTTTCCGGAGGCCGGGCTGTATTCCCACAGGTCGTTCAGGTCGCCGACCCGGTCCGATGCATCCACCCCGTTGCCGCCAAACAGCCAAAAATTACCCTGAGAATCCGCCCAGCCGGTCGCGAACCACCTTGCCCCCGGGATATTCGAAGAGGATGCGACACCGCGCGTGCCGTACTTTCCCTGCTGTTCAACAACGTCGGCTCCTCCTTCCCAGGTCCACATCCCCGTGGCAGGACTGTATTTCCATAGATCGTTTAGAACGCACTCCAACGCGCCCTGGCACCCGTTTCCCCCCAAACCCTGGCCGCCAAACAGCCATAGATTCCCCTCGTTGTCAGTCCACGTGACCCCACTCGTACGCGCCCCGGGAACATTGGAGGGACTGGCGACTCCCTGGGTTCCATAAACCCCGGACTGACTCCTGGTGTCGCTGCCGCTCATCCATGTCCACATTCCGGTGGAGGGGCTGAACTTCCAAAGATCGTTCAGTATGCCGAGGGTTCCGTTTCCATCCGTTCCCTCGCCGCCGAAGAGCCACAGATTGCCCGATGAATCAACCCAGGAGACAGCGTCAACACGAGCGCCCGGCGAGTTCGTGGGAGCGGCGACACCTTTCGTTCCATAAATACCCGTCCCCTGCCATGCACCGGAAGTCCCCGGCTGTGCGCCCACATCCGACCCGCTGACCCAGGTCCACATCCGGGTGGCGGGGCTATATTTCCACAGATCGTTCAGATTTCCCCCCGACCCGCCGGAAGCCCAGCCCGCTCCTCCAAAGAGCCAGAAGTTGCCCTGCGGATCCGTCCAGGTCACCGCCTGGAACCGTGCGCCGGGGTAGTTGTCCGCGGCCGCCGTTCCCTCGGCTCCATAGACTCCCTTCCCATCGGGTGTATCCGGCCCTGCCACCCACGTCCACTCCCCGCCGCTGTATCTCCACAAGTCGCTGAGGTGTCCAGACGTGCCGCCTGAACCAAAGCCGGTCCCTCCAAACAGCCAAAATCCTCCGGTGCTGTCGGTCCAGGTAGCGGACGACTCCCTCGCTCCGGGGAAATTGCTGGCCGAGGGCACGCCCAGCGTCCCGTACGTCCCGGATTGGTTCGTAACCTTCGCCCCGCCCATCCAAACCCAGGACCCCGCCGCAACCGGAGTAACGATGGAGCAGGTCACCTGAACATTTGAAATATCTGCCGTTGCAGTGCCGCTTCCATTCGCGACCGCGCAGTTCTGTGATGGGTTGGAAGGCTGCGCGAGGACCGTCACCGAGTAGGGCTTTCCACTGTTAATCATCAAGTCAAACGCAAATGCGCCGTTGGACCGAACGGCGAGATTATCGGCGTCATCGTCCTGCAAAACCAGCCCCGTCCCCGAAAGCCCCGATACCGTCCCGCCAATGGTGTACGCAGTTGACGAAGAAGAGCCGGAACCACCCGAACCGCTGCCGCCGCCGCTCCCTCCGCTGCTGGTGCCCCCAGTGCTGCCGCATCCGGCCAACGCGACGCCCGCCAGGCAAATAGCCGCTACCGCAACAAGACTCATCGCAGACCGCATCCCGAACCTCCAACCGACTCTAAACCAAAAAATCGAGAGGACGCCATCGCGCGCCCGGCGCCCTCTCGCAGACAATCGACGCCCCAACGGCTAATCGCTGTTGACCTCCTGGCTATTTCCGTAACCCGACTCGGTCGAATAGTTCGTTACCGGAGGGAACGGCGCATAACCGAAGCAGAGATACCCGTCCTGGGTGTTCTCGCAGCTTCCCGTGCCCCAGTTCTCTGTCTCCGTATAGGTGTCCGGGCTGCTCCTCTGCTGCCCGCCCACATAGAGAGCCTCTCCGCTTGGAGCCGTGGCTGTTACCGTCAGCGTAATCCAGCACGCGTTGTTATAGCCGGCCAGTGCATTGCCGCAGGTTGCCGGGCCGTTTGTCTCGCTCTGGCTGAGCGACGGAGCCTGCGCCTGTGTCACACCCGCAAGTTGATAGACCAGGTTCCAGGCACTGGGTGAGCCCCAGCCGGTCACCAGATCGTAGCCGCTGACTGCGGAATACGTATTATTGTCGCCGGAGGTCACGTCGTGGAAATAATCGCCGTAGGTCGAACCCACGCCTATTCGGTAGATGCTGTTGTTAACCAGCCCCAGACCACCGGTCGCGGTGCCATACTGAACACCGGCCTGGTTGGCCAAAGCAGTGATTGCAGCCCAAGTCGGAGCGGCAAGGCTCGTGCCGCCCAGCCCTTCGCCGCACGAGCCGTTCGCGCAGTAATAATTGACGCAGTCGGCCTGCGCTGCCACGTCTGGACCGTTGCGGTAGGTAACGGAACCGCCATTCGAAGAGTTGATCACGCCGGACAGCTGTTGATAATTGGGAATCGGGATGTCGTCCGGCGAAATCCCGCCGCCGCTTCCGCCGCCGTTATTCTGGCAGGAGGAATTGCCTCCTCCCCAGGCTTCCTCTCCATCCCAAGACCCGCCCGCGCCGTTGGTGAATAGGAGCGTTCCGCCCACGCCCGTCACCCACGCACTCTCCGAAGGGTATGCGTCCCCGGATGTCCACGCATTATTGTCGCCCGACGCAACAAAAACGCTCTGCCCATCCCCCGCCATCTCCTCGAAAATCTGGTCATCGGTATTTTTGTCGTCGCCCCATCCATAGGAAATGCTAATCTGCCTTACTACGTTGTAGTAAGCCGAACTAGCCATCTTATTGAGAATATCGGCGTCAGTTACCCCGGCGATAAATCCGCTGCCGCCGGGACCGATAAAGACAAGAACTTGCTTGAGAGACGGCGCCATTGATACCGCATCGACAATGTCAATGACCTGTTCAGTGTCGTCGCCATCCGAGCTGGCGCTGGCACCGTCGACCAGAACATTGTTGACAGGTACATTCATCGACTGCCCGATATTGCTAAAGTATTGGTTTACGTCGCTGCTGTTGTAGCCATCAAGCTCAAACAAGCCCACGGTCTGACCGGCTCCGGCCAGCAGAGTGGATGGATCGGCATTGGCGCTGTAATACGCCGCTCTCCGATCGCTTCCCAGCAGGCTCCCTGATGGACCGGAACCGACTGCGGCTGACGGACCCGTTCCTTTGTCGTACATTGCATGGGGAATCGCATGGCTGCTCAACCCCCCGATGTGCCACAACGGGACGCTCAGGCCCGCCACCGAGGGCTCGCGATCAGGCGCAAAGAACGATCCCTTACTCGTGGAACGCTCGTATCTGCGGAGAACGACATTAAAAGCGCTCTCCACATCCGACGCCGTTCCCGTGATGGGCACAATGAGTCGATCAGACGGCTCTTTGCCCACCGTGAACCCGCGCGCCTTCGCCCACGCGATAACGGCTTGATAGTCAGACTGCGTTGGGCCGAACTGTTCCGTAAACTCAGTCGGAGTGAGGAAATGGCGGTAATCGGGACTCGAAGGATCGTAAAGCCTCTTCATCAGCCTGTTCAGTGCCGCTTGATGCCGCAGAGAAAGCAGGATATCAAGGTGCATGTTTTGAGAAACTGGGAGCAGGCCGATAGCTTTTGCTTTGCCACTGGCCACCACCTGCGGCACATGATGCGTGGGAAGCGTGTAGCGAGATTGGCCGTGTACCGGAATTGCGACCAAAGCGATTGCCAGAAGCAAACATCCGTGAAGACGAAGACGCGAATACCACCCGCTGATATCGAAGCGGACCATGGTAATGCCCTACCTTTCTGAGGTTGTAGGACTGCGTTAACGAGAGCCCGAGGCGGTCAGCTGGGGCTGACGGTCCGGATGGGAGAGTTAGACTACACAACAGGCCCCGGATCAGATCCGGCACTGAAGATACGCGGGGGGGGGGTATCTGTCAATAGCTTGGAGAATAATTACAATGTTGGTTACTTAAGTAGTGAAGCCATTAGTAACAATAAAATGAACGCAATGTAAGTATTCGGCAATCCACGCCGCCCCATGACCTTCGTACCGTCCGCCCCGCCGAATTCCCTTGCTCCTGTTTCCGAGAAATGCCATCCTCGAAATCAGGGAAAGCTCTGTCCGCCGAATCGCGACAGAGCTTTTTCCTTTCCCGGCAGCTTTATCCCGGGACTCCGCCCGGCCCAGGCCGGCTCCGGTCCACGCCTCGCTCCGGCGAGACCTCGCGCTCTTTGCCAACCCGGCTCCGCTCTGAATACAGCAGATTTGCCGCCTTGCGATCTGCAACCTGCTGTCTGCTGATGGTGATCAGCTGTTTGGCCACCCCATCTGCCCGCATTTGGCAGAGTTAATCCACTAAGCTCCACGAAATCATATGGATACGCATCTATAAGAAAGCAAAGGGCTGCGATAAGCCGCGTGGAATCATATGCTTACAGGATCGGCACGAATCGGCCAAGCGATAAGCGATGTGGAATCATATGCGTACGGAAAATCGCGATTACCTTGGGGGGTACCCCAAAGGCAAGAATGCCCTGACTTTAGGGCACCCAGCGGCTCGATTGTTCCCCCACTTCGGCCGACAGCTGGCAGAGGTGCCTGACCGCTAACCTCCACGAAATCATATGGATACGCATCCATGACAAAACAAAGGCCTTCGATAAACGCCATGGAATCATATGCTTACCGAAGAGACCAGAACCGCCCAAGCCGCTATGCCCTTCAGAATCAAATGCATGCGGAAAAACCACAAAAACCCAGGGGGCACCACCAGCAACGGAAGGGTCAGGACCGAGAAGGTGGCAGCCTCACCGACTCGCTACCTGCTGCCTGCTATCTGCTACCTGCTAACTCGCTGGCCTCAGTACAGCGGCTTCTCGCCCGCCGGACGCGTCTTCCACCGCCGGTGAACCCACAGCCACTGCCCCGGATCGCGCCGCACCGCCCCCTCAATCGCCGCCGTGAACCGAGCCGTGTTCTCCACCACGTCGGCCTCATCGTCGCCCGTCGCCGCCAGCGCAATCTCCGGCCCGAAGCGCAGCACGTACTTCCGCTCGCTCGGCTCCCACACCATGAACCCCGGCAGCACCGCCGCTCCGGTCCTCTGCGCCACCCGAGCCAGCCCGCACGCCGTGCACGCCTCCACCCCGAAGAACGGCACAAACACCCCCTGTGGAGGCGTCATGTTCGTGTCCATCAGGATCCCGACCGTCTCGCCCCGCCGCACCGCCGCCAGCAGCCTGCGGGCAAAATCGTCCTTGTGCACCACCCGGTTCCCGTGCCGGCACCGAATCCCGTTCACAAGCCGATCCACCCGCGGATTGTCCAGCCGCCGGATCACCATCGTCATCGGGAAGCCCATCAGCGAGTGCCAGAAGCTCGAAAGCTCCCACGCGCCAAGATGCGCCGTCACAATCAGCACCCCCTTGCCGCGCTCCCGCGCCGCCAGGTAGTGCTCCCGCCCCTCGTAACGAGCGATGTCCCGGGTATTCTCCGCCGTGTACCGGCTCATCCGGCAGAACTCCGCCAGCTGCCACCCCAGCGACCGGTAGACGCTCCGCAGAATCCGCTGCCGTTCGACCAGCGGCATCTCCGGAAACGCCAGTTCCAGATTCCGCAATCCGGTCCGCCGCAAACGCGGCACGGCATGCCACGCCGCCGCGCCCAGACACGCGCCAAAACGCCGCGCCGCCGCTCGGGGCATCAGCCCGATCAGCTTCAAAAGCGTCCAGGAAAAGACAAATTCAAAGGCTTCCCGCATTGCTGAGGCGAAAAGCCAGTGTATTGCACCCGCCCACCTTCAGGGAAAGAAACCGCCAAAACGAAACAGCCCACCGGGCCTCTTTTCCCGGCAG
>DAHVZZ010000249.1:0-2718 GCA_027323785.1 Acidobacterium sp.
GGGTGGATAGTTGGAATATGGTTACCTCAGTACCCTTGCTGCATGATGAGAAATATGGCACTTATACCATTTTCCCTTTGACTCTCCAAAACCGCCGGACGTATTGTTGTGGTGACTCCCCCCTTCGATCGAGGAAAGGAAGCGAAAGTGGGTCAGTTCGGCGAGGAACTACGCAGAGAACGGGAATCCCGGGGAATTCGACTGGAATCAATCAGCGGCTCGACGAAAATCGTTACCCGCTACCTTTCGGCTCTGGAAAACGAGCAGTTTGACGTCCTTCCAGGCGGAATCCTCAGCAAGGGCATTGTGCGCGGGTATGCCAGAGTCGTCGGCCTCGACGAGCGCACCTGGCTCGAGCGCTTTATGGCCGCCAGCCGGCAACACGGCGTTCAGGTCGAAGACGAAGGATGGGTCGAGTTTGCCCGGAACGTGGGCAAAACCCGCTCCCAGGCTCGAATCCGCCATGAAGTGCGGATGCGCTGGGCCGGAGTGCTGGTGCTGCTCCTGCTGCTCAGTGGATTTGGCTGGTTCGTCTGGAATTACGTGAATTCCCGCACCACCACGGCAGCCAATGTGGCCCCCAGCCACGCCGTCACATCGGCTGCAATCATTGCCCCCCACGATAACGCTGGTCAGTAGTCAATTACCTTTGTGACCTGTTGGCGGCCTGAGCCTTCTGCTTAGGCTCTGGGTATGGCTTTCGCAAAATACGGACTCCTGCTCCTCCTGGCAGCCGCACTGGCCCCCACTGGATTTTCTGCTGCCCGGAAGAAGCCTCATGGCGTTGCTCTCGGCGGCTTTCGCACCGTGCCGTATTCCGCCGAGGGCGATCCGGCCGGCGCCTTGCCCGGCGAAACCCAGCTCAGCATCCGCCCGCTCGTGGTCGGCGGCAAAGTCCGGGACTGGACCACCGGCGAGGCGCACTACATCACCCAAACCACCCTGGTCGTCCGCCAGGCGATCCGCATGAACGACTCGCTCCCGTCGGAAAAAAAGATGCACTGGGTCTGGCAGCGCGGCCCCTGGGTGCTCATCGATCAGTCGACGGGCAGGGAAAAGGTGCTGAAGCTGCCCCATTTTGTCTCCGGCATTTCGAATGCGATTTGGTTCCGCAACTACGCCGCCTACTGCGGACTCAACTCCACCGGGAAAGAGCTGTATGCCGTGGTGGCCGAGCTGGAAGTGCGCCGTCCGCTGCTGGCGAAGAAGCTGGAGACGTGGAAGCCCGAGGCGGACGCGGCTCCCGCCTGCGCTCCCGCGGTCTGGCAGCGCGACCCGGCAAAGGTCACCTTCGCTCCGGCGGGCAGCAGCCCCATGATCTTCGACCTGACCGGAACGCCGGTCGCCATGGTCAGGGACGACAGCGGCGACCAGTGAGCATAGCATGGAGGCATGGAGTCTCTCGACGAGCTGTTGCGACAGGCCGAGATTGCCCACGGTCACCTGTGCGCGGGACAGGTGCTGGGCGTGCGTATGGCGCTGCTGGGCTGCCGGCGGCTGCAGATCGATGAGCCGCGCGGCCGCGACCGCAAGCGCCTGGTCACCTTTGTGGAGATCGACCGCTGTGCCACCGATGCCATCGGCGTGGTCACCGGCTGCCGCCTCGGCAAGCGCGCGCTCAAATTCAGAGACTGGGGCAAGATGGCCGCCACCTTCGTCGACCTCCCCTCGGGCCGTGCCCTCCGCGTCGTGGCCCTGGACTCCTCGAAGCAGCGGGCGCGCGAGCTCTATCCGGCCATCGCCGACAAAAATCGGCAGCAGATGCAGGCCTACCGCGAGCTGGACGACTCCGACCTCTTCGGCGAGCAGTGGGTCGAGGTTGACCTCGGCGCCAGAGAGATGCCCGGCTACAAGGGCGAGCGGGCCATCTGCGCCGACTGCGGCGAGGGCATCAGCTATGACCGCTTTGTGCAGCGCGACGGCGATCCCGTTTGCCTGGCCTGCGCGTATCCGGAGCAGCGCTACTACCGGCCCGCCGGCGGATCGGTCCAGCCGTTTTCCGCCCCCGGCGGAGCGCGCTGCGACTGCCCGTAAGGCTCGTGCCTTTACAATGACATAGCATACCGAGCCAGCCAAATTACAGGCTCGGCGATCCATTCTCGGGGGCGAAACTGATGTTGAATCTGGAAGGCCGCGTAGCGGCAATCTTTGGACTGGCGAACAAGCGCAGCATCGCCTGGGGCATCGCTCAAAAGCTGCATGAGGCGGGCGCGAAGCTGGCCATCGGCTATCAGAACGAGCGCATGCGGTCGGAGGCCGAAGGCCTGATCCTCGATCTCCCCGGAGCCGAGCCCTTCCAGTGCGATGTCTCCGACGACGCCGAGATCGAGCGCGTCTTTGCCCAGCTGAAGGAGAAATACGGCAAGCTCGACGTCCTCGTCCATTCCGTTGCCTATGCTCCGTCCGACGATCTGAAGAACGATTTCCTCATGACCACCCGCGAAGGCTTCCGCATCGCCCACGATGTCAGCGTCTACTCCCTCATCGCGCTCAGCCGCGCTGCCGCTCCGCTGATGACCGAGGGTGGCTCCATCATGGCCATGACCTACTACGGAGCCGAAAAAGTCGTGCCGCACTACAAAGTCATGGGCGTCGCCAAGGCCTCGCTGGAGGCGACCGTTCGCTACCTGGCCTGGGACCTCGGCAGCAAGAACATTCGCGTCAACGCCATCTCCGCCGGACCCATCCGCACCCTCGCCGCCCGCGGCATCAGCTCCC
>DAHVZZ010000256.1:0-3814 GCA_027323785.1 Acidobacterium sp.
ACGCCTCGTCGCACTGCCCATTGAAATTCAGATACGGCTGAATCTTCATCCTGTTTTCTCCCTTCACCGAGGTTGAGGAAGCTCTTGCCTCCTGGACCGAAGCGGTCCTACTGCCGCTCCCGCAGCGGAATCAACGCCGCCACACGGGGATCGCGCAGCCACAAAGCTCCCCACACCAGCACCCCAAAGTACACCGGAAACAGCGTCTCGCTGAAGAGCGGATTTCCCAGCCGCAAATTCGTCGCCACCGCCCCGCCCAGGTAACCCGTCATCAGGATCGCTCCCAGAACGGCGGTCCGCGGCACCACATAGAGCGCCGTACACACCAGCACAATCACACCCAGCGTGGACGAAAGCTGCACCGGCCAGCCCGAACGCGCAAATGCCGCCGCAGCGCCGGCAGGCTGGATGAATTTCATGGCCGCGTCCATCAGCATCAGCGCCGTTATCAGCCCGGTAATGCCCCAGCCGGTCCACATCCGCCCACGCGAAGTCTGCTTTGCCGCCGATCCTGGCAGCCGAATCTCCGTTGTCGATCCCATAGCTATGCTCCTTTCATCGAGCGATTGCAGGCCCGGAACTGCTGCCGATCACCACTTCCCTGCGCGCGAATCAGCCGTCCCATCCGACCATCGGGGAACAGGAATCATAAAGATAGCGAGCCGATCCGGAGCATCGTCTCCGGCGAGAATTGGCGAACCGGGCAGATTGGCGCCCCAGCTTTTGCTCATGGCCAGAGGCACAAAAAACATCAGATGTGGATGCCAGGGCCCCGCGCCACCGCCAAGATTGGCCTGCCTGGACATCATGTAGCTCATCGCGCCGGGCTCCATCGGCGGCAGCTTTTTCCGGCTGAATGCCTCTTCCACCGCCTCTCCAATCTGTGCCTCCGATTTGCCGGCCAGCGCGAGCCGAGACTTCATCAGCACGATGGGGAGATACGACTTTGCCGCGGCTTCATTGAAGCAGTCCGGGCCCCGGATTTCCGGATCCCAAAATTTGGCAGACCCAATGGCCGCGTCCCAGGATCGCTCGACCAGGCAAACAAAATGATTCGTTCCCTGGGCCGCAACCTCGAAACCCTGCCTTCCAAGAACCATGACCTCGGCCCGCGAGGAAATGGCCGGCGGCGCGGCGCTCCGCGCAAGCGCCACTTCGGCAGTCCGATTCGCCATCAGGTACGCATGGACCGGCGCCATCCTGGGGTAACGCCGCTGCACGTTTTGAGCCTGCGCCTGCAGGCCCGCGCCAGTCGCGATGACCAGCGCCGCGATCGCCCCGCATCGTTTCCACTCCATCGGCCCTCTCCCAGTTTCGCTTCGACTCTAATCCGGTACTTCTCGCCCGCTCAACCACGGCAGCAGCGGCGTCGGATCCCTTTGCTCCCACCGCCGCCGCGTCTCCTTCAGCACAGCCTCGCGGTTCTTCGCCATCTCCGCGATCACCTCGCACGGCGCCCCGGTCTTTTCATGCTCCGCGCCCCAGATCAGTAACTCCAGCAGCACCGGCGCCAGGTCGATTCCCTTCCGCGTCAGCCGGTAATTTACCCGCCTGCCGTCTTCCGGATCCGGCTCCGTTTCCACAATTCCAGCACGCTTCAGCCGCCGCAGTCGGTCAGCCAGAATATTTGTCGCAATTCCCTCCCCCGAATGCTCGAAGTCATAGAATGTGCGAAATCCACGCACCATCAGATCGCGCACGATCAGCAGCGACCATCGATCGCCGAAAATCTCAAGCGAAATGCTCACCGGGCAGCCGGAACGATGCTGCTTCTGGGGACTTCCAGCCACGTCCCACAAACTAGCAAAGTCTACTTGTGTTTTGCAAGTGTTCAACTCGCACCACTGTATCGCGGGACAACTCCGGATCGAAACATCTTGGCACGATCTCCGGGCCACCGCTATACTGGCGCCCATGTTTCGTTCGACTTTGGTTGCGGCCTGCCTTCTTCTTTCTGCCCTGTGTATTTCAGCTCAGGAAACCGACAAACCACCTGCATTGATCGGCTTTGTCACGCAGGTGACCTCCGCGCACATCTTCTATGTCAATGGGGTTCGCGTCGTTTGCGGCCTGAATACGAACAGTGGGAACGCCGTAACTCACATCTACGAACAGGGTTGTCCGAAACCGGCAGCCTTCCCGGGCGAGAAAATGAATATCTACGGGCGCTTGTACCGCAAACGCGCGACCGTGGATGCGACGACCATCCAGATTGTCCCGTCCTCGCTCAGTGACGTCTCCGGGTCCGCGGTGGTGGACGCACCACCGCGTCGCACCGCGAAGGGTTTGCTGGTGCGCGCCGACGGCTACTGGCTACTGATCGGACCAACGACTTCCGTGAGATTCGAAAGCCCTCTCCACCGGCTCGCGGACATACAGGCAAATGTCTGGATTGACTACAAGGCCAAACTGCGGCCGGACGGTATGCTGGTGGCCAGCAAGGTGAGAATTCGACCGAATGCATTCACGCCTGAGGAGAAATGGAAAAACGAAAAATTCAGCAAGGTGGATCCATCCAAGGTCTCGAAAGACCAGGCACAGAGTGGAGCGAGCGCTGCGATCATTGGCCCGCGTCTCAAAAAGATTCCTGAATGGAAAGATCCCCCGATGCAGGCCCGTGTTACCCGAATTGGCGAAAAGCTCGTTCCGGATTATCAGAAGAATCTGAAGGACTCATCCTCCTCTAAACTCCGCTTTCGCTTTATCGTCGTCGGAGGCATCGTGTCGGAATCGGCAGTTCCGCTTCCGGATGGCACGGTCCTCGTAGGCTACAAGGCTATTCAGCGCCTGAAAACGGATCCTCGGATCGCAGCCTTGCTCTCCTTTGAAATTGCCGCAATTCTGGAGCATGAGGCCTATCGAATGGCTGCTTTGCAGACCGGTCTCATGACCGCTGGTTCCGGGTCGATACTGACAGCTGAACTACTTAGTCCTGGAATAGGCCTGGCTCTCTTTGCCGGCTCGCGTGCGGCGCAGAATGCCATGCTGAGAAAAGTATTCGGCCAGTGCATTCGCGTCAGTTTTCAGTTGATGCATGATGGCGGTTACGATTTGAACGAAACAGTCCCCGCCTGGTGGCTGCTCAGTTCGAACAAGACCCAACCAACCGCCAAAACCCCGCTAAATCCTTACTTAGCGATTCTCTGCCAATCTCTGACGGCAATTTGGCATGCCCCATCGTGGGCCGCTGTGGGTCAGCAGACCGCGACATCAAACCCGAGCAGCGCCGCGTAAATCTCGCTTCCGTAGTGCCCGGTTTACCATAACTCCGTGCCCGTAGCCGCCATGACCATCGAGCTCCGCATCGAACACGCCCACTCCCTCAAGGACCGCCGCCAGGTCGTCCGCAGCCTGAAGGACAAGCTCGCCCACGCCTTCAACATCTCCATTGCCGAAATGGACGAGGCCGTCACCTGGCAGTCGGCCACCCTCGGCATCGCCGCCATCTCCGGCTCGCGCGACTACCTCACCGGCCTGATGGAGCAGGTCGAAGACGCCGCCGTCCGCCTCGCTCAGGGCCTCGGCGCCGAGGCCTCCGTCTCCTGGGAGTTCCTGGAGACTGCGCCGTAGCCGCCGTTTGCCTGCACGCCAGCCCGGTGCCACACTACAGCAGATGAGTTCCGGCCCCCACTCCGTGCCCGCAGCCGCCGCCGCCCCCATCCTCGCCGTCTCCAGCCTGTGCAAGCAGTACGACGCGACCCTCGCCGTCGACGGCGTCTCTTTTCAGATCGCGCCGCACGAAATCCTCGGCCTCCTTGGCCCCAACGGCGCCGGAAAAACCACCACCATCAACATGATCCTCGGCGTCCTCGAA
>DAHVZZ010000272.1:0-9443 GCA_027323785.1 Acidobacterium sp.
AACCTGCGGGCGACGGTGGATCGTGTGGACCGGATTCGGGAAGATTTGCCGGAGGGGATGAGCTTGCCGGAAGCGGCGATTCGCTTCATCCTGTCGAATCCCGTGGTGAGCACGATGATTGTGGGCATGCGGAAGGAAGCGCACGTGCGCGGCAATCTGGCGCTGAGCGATGCCGGCGGACTCGATGCGGGTGTGGTGGCCCGGATGAGAAAGCATCGCTGGGATCGGAAGCCGGCTCCGTGGTCGGACTGAAGATGCGATGAACGAGCCGGTTCGGTTCGAGCCGGTTCGGTTTTGTTCAGAGGCCGCGGTGGCGCGAGCGGCTTCGGTAAACTGGCCGCGTGACATCTGATTATCGCGGGCGGATTGCGCCTTCTCCGACAGGGTTGCTGCATGTGGGTCATGCCAGGACATTCTGGCAGGCGTACGAGCGGGCGCGTGCGGCGGGCGGAACGCTGGTGTTGCGGAATGAGGATCTGGATCCGCAGCGCTCACGGGCCGAGTTTACAGCTGCGATGATCGAAGATCTGCACTGGCTGGGGATTCGCTGGCAGGAGGGTCCGGATGTGGGCGGGCCGTTTGCTCCCTATGAGCAGAGCCGAAGGCGCGAGCATTACCTGGAGATGTGGAGGCGGCTGGCCGCAGGGGGATTTCTGTACCCGTGCCGGTGCTCGCGGCGGGAGCTGAGCCGAATTGCGCAGGCTCCGCATGAGCAGGGCGGAAAGCTGCTGTGGGAAGGCGACGAGGGGCCGATGTATCCGGGGACGTGCAGGCCGGAGGCGGGAGCTGCGCGGAGCTACGAAGAGCCGGCGGGGATGAACTGGCGTTTTCGCGTGCCGGACGGCGAGGCGATCGAGTTTGTGGATGGGAATTTGGGGCCGCAGCGGTTTGTGGCCGGGGTGGATTTTGGGGATTTTGCGGTGTGGCGGCGGGACGATGTTCCGGCGTACCAGCTGGCGGTGGTGGCGGACGACGCGGCGATGCAGATCACGGAAGTCGTGCGGGGCGCGGATCTGCTGCTGTCGACGGCGCGGCAGATTCTGCTGTATCGGGCTTTGGGATGGCGGGAGCCGGAGTGGTTCCACTGCGCGCTGGTGCTGGACGAGCGGGGCGAGCGGCTGGCGAAGCGACACGACGGGCTTTCGATCCGCGCGCTGCGGGCCGAGGGCCGAAGTGCCGACGAAGTTCTGAGAATGGGGTAGGCGGTTTTGAGGGCAGGGAAGTCACGGCTGCAGCCGGATGACTGACGTCCGTGCCACTCAGCTCCGATGGGTCAGGCGGATTCTTCCTGCTGGTCCTGCATTTCTTCGATGGCCATATCGCGGAACTCGCCGGAGTCGAAGACTTCTCCGCAATCGAGGCACTCGACGTATTCGGCATCGTCTTCACGCGCGACAACGCGGACTCGAGGGTGTTTGCAAGGCATGTTCATTGGGTTACCGGAGCTCATAGAGAGTGGGTATGGGGCAGATTGTATCCGCAGGGACATAACTGTCAACAGCGAACTTGAGTGGTAGTACGCCGCGCCTGGTACACTGGTTCCATGGCCGATGCCGAACGGGTTTCCCTGGACGATGTGCGAAGGGTAGCGGAACTGGGCTATCTGGAACTGACACCGGAAGAAGAGTCGCGGATGCGCCGCGATTTGAATGCAATTCTGGATTACGTTGCGCAGCTGAGCGAGCTGGATACAGCGCATGTGGCGCCGATGGCGCAGGTGGCGGAAGTGCTTGCGTCGGGCGACGAAGTTCCGACGGAAAGGCTATCTGTATTGCGCGACGACCAGGGGCGTTCTTCGCTGGATCGCGAGCGGGTGATGGCTTCAGCGCCGGAGACGGATGGCGCGTTCTTTAAGGTTCCGAAGGTGATTGAGCGATGACGACGACGAAGACCCCTGCCTCCATCACCGCGGTGCGGACTGCGATTGAGCGCGGCGAAACGACTGCAACGGCGGTAACCGAAGCGCACCTGGCGCGCATTGCGGAGGAGGACGAGAAGGTCCACGCGTTCCTCTCGGTGGATCGCGAGTACGCGCTGGCGCAGGCGGCGCGGATCGATGCGCTGGCGAAGAACGGCGAAGCACTGCCACCGCTGGCGGGCGTGCCGCTGGGGATCAAGGACGTGCTGACGGTGGAAGGCATGCCCGCGACGGCGGGATCGAAGATTCTGGAAGGCTATCGGCCACCCTACACGGCGACGGCCGTGAAGAAGCTCGCGGATGCGGGCGCTATATTCCTGGGCAAGCTGAACTGCGATGAGTTCGCGATGGGCTCGTCGAACGAGAACTCGGCGTATGGAGCGGTGCGGAATCCGCACGATCTGGAGCGAGTGCCTGGCGGGTCGAGCGGCGGCTCGGCAGCGGCGGTGGCCGCGGGGATGGTGACGGGGACGCTGGGCACGGATACGGGCGGATCGATTCGTCAGCCGGCGTCGTTCTGCGGAGTGGTGGGCGTGCTGCCGACGTATGGGCGGGTTTCGAGGTATGGGCTGATCGCGTTTGCTTCATCACTGGACCGCATTGGGCCGTTTGCGGGGAATGTTCGCGACGCAGCGGTGCTGCTGGGGGCGATTGCGGGACACGATCCGATGGATGCGACCTCTTCGCCGCTGGCGGTGCCGGATTATACGGCTGGCCTGGACAAGGGCGTGGCGGGAATGAAGCTGGGCGTGCCCGCGGAGTATTTTGCCGAGGGGCTGGATGCCGAGGTTCGCGCGGCGATTGAGACGGGCATCGAGAAGCTGCGCGCGGCGGGTGCGGAGATTCGTCCGATATCGCTGCCGCACACGCGTTACGCTATTCCGACGTACTACGTGATTGCCACGGCGGAGGCCAGCTCGAACCTGGCGCGCTTTGACGGCGTGCGGTACGGGCTGCGGGCGCCGGAATCGGACACGCTGGCGGGGATGTACCGGCGAACGCGCGATCTGGGATTTGGAGCGGAGGTGAAGCGGCGCATCCTGCTGGGCACCTATGTGCTGAGCCACGGCTACTACGACGCCTATTACAAGAAGGCGCAGCAGGTACGGCGACTGCTGGCGGACGATTTTCTGACGGCGTTCGGCGAGGTGGATGCGATTGTGACGCCGACAGCGCCGACGCCGGCATTCCGGCTGGGGGAGAAATCGGACGATCCGGTCTCGATGTATCTGGCGGACATCTACACGGTGACGGCGAGCCTGGCGGGGATCTGCGGGATTTCCGTGCCGTGCGGCGCGTCGGGCGCCGGGCTGCCGATTGGGATGCAAATCCTGGGGCGGCATTTCGACGAAGCGACCGTGTTTCGGGTAGGGCAGGCGGTGGAGGGCTTCTCGTCGCAGAAGTGACGAGAATAGCCCTTGCTGGAGAAATGACGAGAATAGCCCTGGCAGGCGTATGATTCCCTGAAGCTGAAATAGCTGCTGATCCATTCAGTACCGCGCACTGTCGCGGTCAGGGAGGTCCTGTGTACGAAAATCCCGAAGATAGACCTGCGGAAGAAAAGAGCGGCGCGCCGCTGCAACCGCAAGATACGGCGGCCATGCAAGCGCCGCCGAAGCGATCCCCGAACCCGATATTGTGGGGGCCGCATGGCATCCGCGCCGGGTGGGCGGTGCTAATTTTTGCCGCGATTATTGCCGGCCTGGCGGTGATTGTGCGGCTGGTCGCGATGCATTTTCTGCATCCGCCGCACAAGGTTGCGATCCTGACGCCGGGCCTGGCTGCGACCAACGAAGGCATCATGCTGGGGATGCTGGCGATTGCCGTCTTCGCGATGTCGAGGATCGAATGCAAGCCATTCCTGTACTACGGGTATCAGGGACGCGCGCGGGCGGGGCGGTTCCTTTTCGGGCTGCTGTGGGGATTTGTAGCCATCACGGTGCTGGTTCTGACGCTGTGGAAGCTGGGGCTGGCCTCGCTGAGCGGGCCGACCCTGAATGAAGGTTCCGCGCTGCGATATGCGGTGGAGTGGGGCGGGATGTTTGTGATGGTGGGATTCTTCGAAGAGTCCTTCCTGCGCGGCTACCTGCAATACACGGTTGGACGAGGTCTGGGATTCTGGTGGGCGGCGCTGATGCTGTCGTTCCTGTTCGGCTTCGGGCATCACAGCAACCCGGGCGAGTCGCCGATTGGGCTGGTATCGGCTGGGGCGATCGGTTTGGTGTTCTGCGTGAGCCTCTGGTATACGGGCTCGCTGTGGTGGGCGGTTGGATTCCACGCGGCCTGGGACTGGGGGGAAACGTACTTCTACGGAACGGCGGACAGCGGCTTACAGGCGAAGGGGCATCTGCTGAACGAGCACGCGGTTGGCTCGATCCTGTGGAGCGGCGGGGCGACGGGGCCGGAGGGAAGCATTCTGATCCTGCCGCTGATCGCGATTATCGCGGCGCTGATGTTCCTGTGGTGGGGACGGCGGGAGCGGTCGCCATGGGCGGGAGCGGGCTGGAGGCCGCCGCGGGCCGAGAACCGGCCGCCGGAGGCTGAAATCACAACAGCCGGCAACTAGGCCGGCTGGAGATGAACATGGAAAAAGGGCCGCCAGATGGCGGCCCTTTTTGCGATGGGATGCGCTCTACCGGTGATTCATGGGGACGTACTTCACCGGGTATTCCGGGCCGGTGTATTCGGCGCGGGGACGGATGAGGCGGTTGTCGTCGAGCTGCTCGATGATGTGGGCGGCCCATCCGGCGATGCGGCTGGTGGCGAAGATGGGCGTGAAGAGATCGAGGTCGATGCCGAGGGTGGTGTAGGTGGAAGCGGAGTAAAAGTCAACGTTGGCGTTGAGCTTCTTCTCGTTCCTGACGTATTCCTCGATGCGGCGGGACATCTCGTACCACTGGGTGTTGCCGGAGTCCTTGCTGAGCTGCTCGGACATGCGGCGGAGGTGGGTGGCGCGAGGATCCTCAGTGCGGTAAACGCGGTGGCCGAAGCCGAAGACCTTCTTCTTCTGGGCGAGGAGGCTCTTGACGTACTCGACTGGGTCGCCGCCGTCCTTGCCGATGGCGAAGAGCATCTTCATGACGGCTTCATTGGCGCCGCCATGGAGGGGGCCCTTGAGGGCTCCGATGGCGCCGGTGACGGCGGAGTGCATGTCAGAGAGTGTGCCGGCGATGACGCGAGCGGCGAAGGTGGAGGCATTCAGCTCGTGGTCGGCATGGAGGATGAGAGCGATGTCGAAGGTGCGCTCGGCGGCGGGGATGGGTTTCTCGCCGTGCAGCATCCAGAGGAAGTTGGCAGCGTGCGAGAGGGATGGATCCGGCTCGATCACTTCCTTGCCCTTGCGGATGCGATCGAAGGCGGCGACCAGCATGGGGAGCTGGGCGGTGAGTGCGAAAGCTTTGCGGATATTGGAGTCGTGATCGACGGCGTTTTCCGCGGGATCGTAGAAGCTGAGCATGGAGACCGCGGTGCGAATGGCTTCCATGGGGGTGCCGGATTTGGGCAGGGAGCGGAAGAGGCCGTAAATCTGGGTCGGAAGCCGCCGTGCTTCAGTGAGTTTGCGGGTGAATTCGTCGAGCTGCTGCCGATTGGGCAGCTTGCCGTACCAGAGCAGATAGGCGGTTTCCTCGAAGGTCGAGTGGTCCGCGAGTTCGTGAATGTCGATACCGCGATAGGCGAGAATGCCGGCATAGCCGTCGATCCAGCAGATGCCGGAGTTGGCCGCCACTACTCCTTCAAGTCCCTTGGTTACTGTCGCTGTTGCCATTACGCTGCCTTTTCCTCCGCTCCGGGATGCAAGAATCAATTCAATTGCGGGATGCGATGACCCCGCTGCGCGATGCAAAAGCAGGCACGCTCCCGTCTGCCGCGTGCACTGAATATCAAGCTTTCTTCTTATAGCTTACGCGAAAAACGGCTGTCACTTCGTCCGGCGCGGACGCAGAGAAAACTTGATTACGAAAGTGAGACGCGCGGAGCGAGGCGTGGGTGAGTCGGGTGGAGAAGATTCAGGAGGAAATGGCGGCAGGGAAGAAGCGAGCCGCACGAAATGGGGCGAGATCGATCTCGGGCTGGCGGCCAAGAATCCAGTGGCTGAGTGCGCGGGCGGTTCCGGGGCCGAGCAGGATGCCGTTTTTGAAGTGTCCGGTGGCGACCCAGCAGCGCTCGCCGGCGGTGTCGATGATGGGAAGATCGTCCTCGGAGCCGGGGCGCAGGCCGACCCATGTTTCGGCCACCTGTGCGTTCGTGAGGACCGGCCACAGGTCGTGAGCTTTTTCGAAGAGAGCCTGAATGCGCTCGGGGTGGACGGCTTTGTTGAAGCCTTCGTCCTCGAGGGTGGGGCCGATGGTGTAGCGATTGCCGCCGCGCGGAACGATGTAGACCTTTGGGGTGCGCAGGACGCATTCGGTCTGAAGAGGGCCGGGCAGCTCAGCGGTGAGCATGTGGCCCTTGCGGGGAGCGACGGGAAGGGCGCTGTCGAGGACGGGCGACCAGGCGCCGGTGGCATTGAGGAATGCTTCGGCCTCGAAGACGCCGGTTGGGGTTTCAATCTGAACGGCGTCCGCGCGATTGAGCACGCGAAGAACCGGTGTTTGCTCCAGCAGATGGATGCCGGCGGCTCTGGCCGCGCCGGGGAGGGCTTCGGCGAGATCCCAGGCGTCGAAGCTGCGTTCCTGCATGAGATAGAAATGCCAGCCATTCGGGTTGATGCCGGGGGCGAGCTCCTGGAGCTGCGGGGGGAGCAGCTCGGTGGCTCCGGCGGGGAGATGCTCGACGCCCTGGAGGGTGGTGGTGGTGCGGATGGGGATTCTGACGCCGGAGAGCTCCTCAATGCGGGCGAGAAATTCGGGATAGAGGGAGAGGCTGTAGCGGGCCAGGTTGTGGAGCTCGGGGGGATTTTCAGGATCGTCGACGGCGAGCATTCCGGCAGCCGCGCGCGAGGCTTCGGACATGGCTTCAGTCCGGTCGAAAACGGTGACCTTACGGCCAGCCGCGGCCAGTTCCAGAGCGGTTGAGAGACCCATGATGCCGCCGCCGGCAATCGCCACATCCAAACGGTCCATAGCCTGATTTTAGGATCAATCAAAAAGTGCGGTTGAGGAAAGCGGAGGGGGCGGAAAGAGAAAGCAGGAAAAGCTGAGTACTTTGGTGCCAGTCAGCAGGGCGCGCGGGCTTGTGGGAGGGGCCGAGCGCGGATTCGGATGGCGCGGGTGCGGAGGATCACTTTCGCCAGTCGGGCGGGGGATATATGATAGGGACTCGGATGGACCGATCCGGCCTCCGGCCCGCCCACGGACCTATCACCTTCACGTTCAGCGCCTTCGGCAGACGGAAGGGAACGTGTGTGCGCCCGGTTTGCCGGCCGTAATCATTGCAAAGGAAAGCAGGAAATTCGGTGATCAAGGCAAAGTCCGCAGTAGTGGTTGGAGCCCAGTGGGGCGATGAAGGCAAGGGCAAGATCGTCGATGTGCTGTCGGAGCGGTTTTCCGTGGTGGCGCGTTATGCGGGCGGGCACAACGCCGGGCATACGGTGATCGTCGAAGGCCAGAAATTCATCCTGCAGCTGGTGCCGTGCGGCGTGCTGCGGCCTGGATGCCGTGGAGTGATCGGCAATGGGGTGGTGCTGGACCCGATGGCGTTTCTGAAGGAGACAGGCCGGCTGCGGGAGCTGGGAATCGATGTGGACAGCCGGCTGTACGTGTCGAACCGGGCGCAGGTGATCCTGCCGTACCACCGGATGATCGAACTGGCGGCGGAGAGCGCGCCGGGGCGGCAGAAGATCGGGACGACGAGCCGGGGAATTGGTCCGGCATACGAAGACAAGATGGCGCGGAACGGGCTGCGGGTGGTGGATCTGCTGAATGCGGATCTGCTGAAGACGCACATTGAGAACGCCTGCGGGGAAAAGAACGCGATTGCGCACGCGCTGTTCGGGACCGAGCCGCTGGATCCGGCGCAGATGTACGACGAGTATGCGCGGGCGGCGGAGCAGATTCGTCCGTTTGTGCGCGATACGGCGCAGCTGCTGAATCAGGCGCTGCGGGACGGGCACAGCGTGATGTTCGAGGGCGCGCAGGGCACGCTGCTGGACATCGACCACGGGACGTATCCGTTTGTGACGTCGTCGTCGGCCAGCGCGGGCGGGGCGTCGATTGGGACGGGAGTGGGGCCAACGCGGATCGGCACGGTGATTGGGGTGACCAAGGCCTACGTGACGCGGGTGGGCGAGGGGCCGTTCCCGACGGAGATTCACGACGGCTCAGCGGACGAGCTGCGTGCGAGGGGCATGGAGTACGGGGCGGTGACGGGGCGTCCGCGGCGTTGCGGATGGCTGGACCTGCCGCTGCTGCGCTACTCGAACGAGATCAACGGGACGGAATGGCTGGTGGTAACGAAGCTGGATGTGCTGGATACGCTGGAGGAGATTCCGGTGTGCACGGGATACGAGGTGGACGGGAAGGCATTCGACACGCTGCCGGCGGACATTCGGGGGATTGAATCGATTCGGCCGGTGTACACGCGCCTGAAGGGGTGGACGGCGTCAACGGAGGGGATCCGGCGGTTTGAGGATCTGCCCGGGCTGGCGCAGGAGTATCTGCGGTTTATGGAGCGGGAATCCGGGGCGAAGATTGGGGTGATTTCCACGGGTCCGGGGCGCGATCAAACCTTTGAGATGCCGGAATTCAGTGGGGCCATGGAACAAATTTCGGGCCGGTAATCGCCGGAGCCCTGGGAGTCTGGATCAGAAATTTATGATTAGTTTTACAGTTCGCATGAAGTTTCGCGCCGAAGACCGGATGCGAGTCGCCGACCTGCTGCAATCGCTGGCCGAGGCATCGCGGAAAGAGCCCGGGTGCGTGAACTACGTTCCTCACCTGGTGGAAGGGGAACCGGACACGGTGGTGATCTATGAGCAATATCAGGACGAGGCATCGCTGGACGCCCATCGGGGGTCGCAGCACTTCAAGGATTCCGCAGTCGGCGGGTTGTATCAGCTGATGCTGGAGCGGCAGGTTGAGAATCTAACGGCGATTGCGTAGCGGTAACGGGCAATCGTCCGTGGTTTTGAGGCGTCTGACAGGTAACGGGTGGCCGCGGCGGGGTTTTGCCTCGGCGGCATCCGGAACGGAAACATGACCATTCAGCGGCACGCCTGGCCATCTCGCAGCTTTCCTTTTGACGCGCCGGTTCGGAGCGGGCTACTATCCGGTACGACGATGCGGCGACCTTCCGTTTTCGCTTTGCGCCGGTTCCGGGCGGCGCATGCGCTCGCAGTTCTCCTGGTGGTGGCGGCATGTCACTCGGCATGGGCCTTTCCGCGCCACGAAAATAAGGCGGTTCGGAAGGAGATTGCGGCCCTGGAGCAGCAGTGGCGCGAGGCGGTCCTCTCGAACAATTACAAGGAGATGAACCAGCTGCTGGCCGACGACTATGTCGGGATCACGTCGAATGGTGCGGTGGAGAACAAAGCGCAGACGCTGGCGCAAAGCCGGGCGGGCACGGTGCGAATCACCGAGCTGAACCT
>DAHVZZ010000277.1:0-2979 GCA_027323785.1 Acidobacterium sp.
GTGTTCCTGCAAGCTGTTGTCGGGTTAGCTGGCGACTTCGACCAATTCGTACCGAACAGGAGAAGCCGGAATGGGTTGGCCGCTGCTGCGCATCTCTTCCACCCACAGACCAATGGCCTCTGTGATGTGGGCGCGCGCCTCTTCATAGCTGCCGCCCGTGGAGATCACCCCTCCCGGCTGCAGCTCGGGAGCATACGCGCTGACGGTGCCGTCTTCCGCGCGCTCATAGATGACGAGATAGCTGTGACATCCTCGGCGTCCTGCCTCCTTCATTATCGTAGGTTCGTCCCCGGCTCAGTACTATGGTTTCCCTCATCGACCTCGAAATCACTGAAAATGCTGCCTTCCCGCTGCTACACTCCCCGCAGAATCCCGCAGCCATGCTCTTTACCGCCCGCAGCGCCGCTGTCTACGGCATCGATGCCTCCCTCATCGATGTCGAGGTCGACTTCTCCAAATTTGTCACTGAAAAAGAGACATTCTCCACCGTCGGTCTCCCCGACGCCGCCGTCCGCGAATCCCGCGACCGCGTCCGCGCCGCCATCCGCAACTCCGGCTTCGACCTGCCTGCTACCCACATCACCATCAACCTCGCCCCCGCCGACATCAAAAAGGAAGGTTCCGGCTTCGACCTGCCCATGGCCGTCGGCATCCTCGGCGCCTATGGAGCGCTCCAGCTCAAGGACATCAGCGACTTCCTCCTCATCGGCGAACTCGGCCTCGACGGCGCGCTCCGTCCCGTCCCCGGCATGCTGCCCGTCGCCGTCGCCGCCCGCGAGCGCGGCATCCGCAACCTCGTCATCCCCCGCGCCAACGCCCGCGAAGCCGCCGTCGTCGAAGGCGTCAGCGTCTACCCCGTCGACTCGCTTCTCCAGGTCCGCGATCTCCTCAATCAGGCCGGCAACGGCGGCATCCAGGCCCAGCCCTTCGTCGTGGAAACCAGCCAGGTCCTTGGCGAGCTCCAGCATTTCCCCCTCGACTTCGCCGACGTCCGCGGACAGCAGGCAGCCCGTCGCGCCCTCGAAGTCGCCGCCGCCGGAGGCCACAACATCCTGATGATCGGCCCTCCAGGCTCCGGCAAAACCATGCTCGCCCGCCGCCTCCCGTCGATCCTCGCGCCGCTCACCTTCGACGAGGCCCTCGAAACCACCAAAATACACTCCGTCGCCGGAGTCCTCGACGCCGAAGCCGGCCTCGTCACCCAGCGTCCCTTCCGCTCGCCGCACCACACCATCTCCGACGCCGGCCTCATCGGCGGCGGCATCATCCCGCGCCCCGGCGAAGTCTCCCTCGCCCACAACGGCGTCCTCTTTCTGGACGAACTGCCCGAGTTCCCCCGCAACGTCCTTGAAGTCATGCGCCAGCCCCTCGAAGACCGCCAGGTCACCATCGCCCGCGCCAGCATGTCGCTCACTTTCCCCGCTGCCTTCATGCTCGCCGCCGCCATGAACCCCTGCCCCTGCGGCTACTTCAACGACAAGTCCCGCGAGTGCCACTGCACCCCGCCCATGATCCAGCGCTATATCGCCAAGGTCTCCGGCCCACTGCTCGACCGCATCGACATCCACATCGAAGTCCCTGCCGTGCAGTACCGCGAATTGCGCGGATCGTCCGCCGTCGAGGACTCCGCCACCATCCGGGCCCGCGTCCTGGAGGCACGCCAGCGCCAGCGCGCCCGCTTCGCTTCAGCCAAAGAGAAGATTTTTTCCAATGCCCAGATGGGCACCCGCCAGATTCGCGCCTTCTGCGAACTGGCCCCCGATGCCGAAAAGCTCCTCGAACGCGCCATGCAGCAGCAGGGCCTCACCGCCCGCGCCCACGACCGCATCCTCAAGGTCGCGCGAACCATCGCCGACCTCGACGGAGCCGACCACCTCGCCGTCCCGCACCTCGCCGAAGCGATCCAATACCGGACGCTTGATCGCAGCTACTGGAGCTAGCCGATCAGGCGGACGGCCCTGCACTGGGCCGTCCGCCGCGGGATCCACTTGTGGGAGAAGCACTACTTCCTACGGCTTAAACGGAAGCCCCTGCGCACCCATCGCCGTCAGCAGAATTGCCTCATTGGGGGCACTCGATGACGTCGTCCCAACTACCACCGTCTCCGACTTCCCGCCCGGATAGTAATAGCAGCGCGACCATTTCTTATGACCCATCAGCGCCACGCAGTGAAAGGTCTCGGGAACCTCCCGTGCCAGCGTCGATCCCCCCAGTTTCGAGTGGTACGCGTGGAAGCTCCCCCTCGGGATATCACCAGCCGCTGCCTCCACCTTCTGCTGGGCTCGGCCCGGATTGGAATGAGACGCCGCATCCTGCGGGTTGTCGTAAATCCGGTATTGCACCGTGCTGGTTACATCGCTTCCCGGCCCGCTGATCGTATACAGAACCTCGCGACGGGCTCCGTTCACCGGCTGGTTCACCATTTCCTGGCGAACATAGGTCATCGATGGATCAAAGGCCTGAACGGACTTGGCCGATAGAGCCGTCTTCGCCTGGCTGAAGGCCTGATCTACCGCCGAGGGTTTGCGCGCGCAATTTCCGGCGGCCCCGGAAAAAACGAAAAGCGTAGTCGCTGCGAGTACACACAGGGATCGGTTCCGATAGTTGGACATGGTGCTCGTATTCTCTGCTTACCCTCCGCAAGTGGTCAACCGGACGACCTATCCCCCGCAAATGGGACTCTTTCCGATCAAACTTGCCCGGGCATCGGGGCCGCTCATTTCCGGTTCTGCGGCGTCTGCACCCGCCATTTGCCGGCAAGCGTGGCCAGCTTGTCTTCGAGCGACGCTGGAGCCTTGGTATTCGCCGGCTCCTGCCTGGCGCGCGGCGTCGGCGCTCCCTGCAGCGCCTTCATGGACAGCGAGATGCGCTTCGTTTTCGTATCCGCCGAAAGCACCTTCACCTTCACAATCTGGCCGGTCTTCAGCACCTCCGCCGGTTCCTTAATGAACCGGTTAGCGATCTCCGAAACGTGAACCA
>DAHVZZ010000036.1:0-3939 GCA_027323785.1 Acidobacterium sp.
GAGCAACAGAAAATCGATTTTCCTTTGAGAAACGACCGATTCTTCAGCCCGCACGGCGACGCGCTCTCACTGATAACCGGCCAATGCCTCCGCCCTCCAGCCCGTGCCACCCCCACCGCGGAATCCTCAGCCCCTCCGGCACATCCTCCGCCGAATGCGGATAGCGGTCCATCGACGTCATCGTCGCCCACGCAAAGTAATCGTGCAGCGCCCGCCCCAGCACACCCTCCCGGTCCACCCCAATATCCCCCAGCGCCGCGTCGAAGCACGCAATCGCCCGCTGATTCATCTCCTCGTGCTCTCCATTGCCGCTGTGCATCCGCACCACTGCCGTCTCGTCGCCATACGTAGTCGAGTACGCCGCCGGCCCGCCCAGTGCCTCCGCCCAGTAAGCCGCCAGCGCTCCACATGATCCGGCTGAAACCCATGGCTGAACGCGTGAGCCACCACCTCGTCCGCCATCACGCGGACGTGCCACGCCTCCGCCAGCCGCCGCATCCCCTCCATCCCACCCGCCGCCTCAAATACTGTCTGCATCCACCCATCCTCCCAATCCCAAATCCTGTCACCCATTCCAGCACATCCGGCCTTTGGGTCTGGCAAAGCCTGCAGTGATGCTCCAGCCCGTGGGTAGCGTTATCGATTGAGCGTGACAGGCCGCCCGGCGCAGCGGATCGAAGTGTACCAGGGCGCATTCAGAAACCCTGGATGCAATCCGTAGCAAACCGTATCGCCCGCGTGTGTCCTGTCGTAAACACGCATCGGAACATCCACGTCGTCGGCATAAGTGATCGGTCCCCATGGGGCAACCCGAAGGAAATAAGTCGTGCCCTTACTGGTGTGGCTTTCACTCTTCCCCAGCACCCAGGTCTCGTAGGGGCGGGGGGCCGAATGGTCAGGCAACGTGTCAGCTGAGTTCACAAGCCCGATACTGTACATAACGCCGGTAATCAGGAGAAAGAAGAGGACAGCCCAGCGAGAGGGGTTCTTCCAGATGGATGCGAGAAGAACTGCAAGGAAAGCTACCAGGACAGCCAACTCCCAGTACATCAGCCGGGAAGGGTCCACAAGGTGCGTCGGGTCATTTGAGAATTGATAAGAAAGAACTACCCCAAAGCCTGGCCAGAGCAGAAGGAAGCTCAGGTCAGCGCGCGGATCGGGCTTTCTCCTGAACAACGTAAAGAAGAGCGGGGAAAATCGAAGCAGCAGGATACCCACGACCGGGCAGGCCAACAACACGACGAGCGAAGCTTTGTAGACGGGCGCGTAACTCACAAACATCACTGGGATGCTCGCAGCTCCAGCGAGAACGCTAAGCCCAATCGCCCAGGCTTTCGCAACGCTAAAGGCCTTTGTGGCGCCTGTCTCCTCGTGTGTCGGAGATTCGCGAAGGCTGATCTCTTTGGTAATCTCGTCGGCATCGCGACCATCTAAATCGGGCAGGCCTTTGAACCACTCGCATAGATTGTCACCATCGGCAAAAAAATCGGACACGCTGAAACTACCGAGGTTCTGCTTCAGGTAGACGCGCGTCCACGAACCGTATTGGTTCTTTATCTTCCTCAGGCCTTCGATCTCGGCGCGGGAGGCGCTATGGCTGCGAAATGCCGAGCGTACCTCGATTCGGTCTCCGTCGAGGATCAGACGCAGAGTCCATGCCTGCACGATCAGGATCAGCCCGATGACGAGAGAGATTCCGCCAACCGCCAGAACAAAGTCCTGGCCAACAGGATCGACCGCCAGTCTGAGAAAGAATCCTGCGCCGGCAAACAACACTGCGGCGTAAACACCCTGGCTGATCTTCCGGCCCGTTGTAAGCGAGAATTCACGGCGAGTAGCGCTTATTTGGTCGACGGGAGGCATTGGTTGATTCTCGGTGCCTTTATACCATGGGATGAGCCAGTGAATCCCGATGCGGAGTGACAACTCCGTATTACTGGTTGAATGAGCACGACAACAGCAGGCACCACTGCTATCTCAAAAGTAATTGCAGTGATGCCGGAGATTCGCCGGTCCGTCCATGCCCACAAATGGCGAGCCTTCCTTCCGGCAATGAATCCAGTCGCATTCGGACCTTTCAATTCGAATGTGGGCCATGAGCGACTCCCTGCAATCAGTCTCGCTGAGCTCAGCTTCAAGCGACCGGCCAACACTGTCAGGCTTCCAAATCTTTACGCCGAACTCGTGCTCCGAGAAGCCGTTGCGCTGAGATACATACGCCTGCTGCAGTCGAGCAATCGCGTCCATTCCGCGCCCCCTTCGCTCTTTCACCGCCCCCGCGCAAAGTAAGCCTTCACCTCAGCGTCCACTGAAAGCAGCTTCATCCCCTCCATCCGCGCCTGCGCCACCAGCAGCCGGTCAAACGGATCGCGATGCAGCCACGGCAGCTTGTCCACTCCCACCGAATGCTCCGCCGTCACCGCCAGCTCCTCCAGGCCCGTCTCCCGCGCAGCCTTCCAGATCGTCCCCGGCTCCACCGGAAAATCCTCCCGCCCCAGAGAATGCTTGATCGCAATCTCCCAGATCGACGCCGCCGAGAACCACACCCGGTTCCCCGTGCCCTCAATCGTCCGCCGCATCGGTCCCGGAACCCGCTCCGGCTCCGCCAGCGTCCAGAGCAGAATGTGCGTATCCAGCAGATAGTTCACTGCCGCCCGCTCCTCTTCCCGCCCTCGAACATCTCCTCGATCTCGGCGTCCCGTGCCCCCAACTCCTCCGGCAGCCGCACCTTGCCCCGCAAAATCCCCAGCCGCCGCCGCGCCGGCCGCGCCTCCGGATGCGCCGAAACAATGGCCACCGGCTTCCCCGCCCGCGCAATCGTCACCGGCTCCCCGCTCGCCACCACCCGCTCGATAATCCGCGACAGGTGCGTCTTCGCCTCGTGAACATTCACAGTCTCTGTAGACTTAGTCATATTCCTTAGTCTACTACAGAACCACACGAACCCGCCCTCAGGCCAGCCCGTTATGCTATCGTCCCTCCTGGAGAGCCCATGCCAGCCACGCCACGCCCCGCCAAACCCCGCCCCAAAATCCCCCACGCCTTCGTCCTCGACGCGCTGGAGCCGCTCCACCCCGAAGTCCGCCGCATGTTCTCCGGCTTCGCCGTCTATCTCTCCGACTGCCTCGTCCTCATGCTCCGCGACCGTCCTCAGAACCCCCAGGACAACGGCCTCTGGCTGGTCCTCGCCGAAGGCGTCTGCCCCGACGACCCACACCTCTGCCGCGAATTCCCCTCCCTCCGCCGCATCGACCTCCTCGGCGGCAAAATCGCCCACTGGCTCCTCATCCCCGCCGACGGCCCCGCCTTCGAAACCGAAGCCCTCCACGCCTGCGACCTACTCCTCCGCCACGATCCCCGCCTCGGCCGCGTCCCCGCCTCCCGCCGCTAAAAACGGCAGCCCGCGCAAGCCGATCCATCGAACTCGCCGGATCGCCCCCATCGTTGGCCAGAAGGCGTGAGTTGTCCTTTCGCATCTCTCTCACCACTGGCCGATGTGCCAGGCCTCAGGCTGATCCCTCAATCCTCTTCAGCCTTTCGCAGACCATCAGGGCGTAACGGTAACAATCATCCTCTTGTACCGCGAGAGCGGCGGCGTGCCCTTATCGGTCACCCGAACGATGAAATGGATTGTCTCCGGTTTGTCGACCTTCGGCGCAGTCACGAAGATACCCTCGGTATCCGGAGCGCCGACATCGATCTCACCCTTCCAGGAGCCGGCCTCCGGGTATTGAAACCAGTAGTAGGTCAGGCTGTCGCCATCCGGATCGGTCGCCCGCGCCCCGAGGCCAAACTGTTTGCCCGAACGCACGGTGATATTCGACGGCTGATTCAGTTCGACCACCGGAGGATGATTGGCTTCCTTGTACGGCTTTGTCGTCCAGTCCATGCGCGCCGCAAAATCATTCTGGAAATCATCCCGCCATCGCCACACCGTCA
>DAHVZZ010000296.1:0-1781 GCA_027323785.1 Acidobacterium sp.
GGCTTCGCTCAAATCCGAATAAACCAACACGGCCTGTGGCCGCCGGCCACGGCCCTCGACAATCGCAGTCACCCTTTCGGGAAGATGGAGGAATATCGTGCAAACGCGCAAAATCGGAAAAAGCAATCTGGAAGTTTCGGCGCTCGGCCTCGGTTGCATGGGGATGAGTTTCAGCTACGGCGCGCCCAAGGACAAGAACGCGATGATCGCGCTCATCCGCGCCGCGGTCGATCGCGGCGTCACCTTCTTTGATACGGCTGAGGTCTACGGCCCATACACCAACGAAGAGTTGCTCGGCGAGGCGCTGGCCCCGGTACGCGGTAACGTGGTCATCGCCACCAAATTCGGATTCCGCATGAAGCCGGACGGTAGCCCCGGCTGGCAGGGACTCGACAGCCGGCCCGAGCACATCGTCGAAGCCGTCGAAGGCTCGCTGCGGCGGCTCAAAACCGAAGTCGTCGACCTCTACTATCAGCATCGCGTCGACCCCGACGTTCCCATCGAGGAGGTCGCAGGCGCGGTCAAGCGGCTGATTGAGGCCGGCAAGGTCAAGCACTTCGGCCTCTCGGAGCCTGGCGTGGCAACCATTCGCCGTGCGCACGCCGTGCAGCCTGTGGCCGCCGTGCAGAATGAGTACTCGCTCTGGTGGCGAAAACCGGAGGCGGAGGTGCTTCCGGTGCTCGAAGAGCTGGGAATCGGCTTGGTTCCCTATAGTCCACTGGGCAAGGGATTTCTCACCGGCGCCATGGACGCGAACACCAAGCTCGGCGATAACGATTTTCGCAGCACTCTGCCACGTTTTACGCCGGAGGCAATGCAGACTAACCGGGCTTTGGTGGAGCTGCTGCACGCCATCGCGGTGGAGAAGCATGCAACCCCGGCGCAGATCGCGCTCGCCTGGTTGCTGGCGCAAAAGCCCTGGATCGCGCCCATCCCTGGAACGACTAGGCTGGATCGTCTGGAGGAGATCCTCGGCGCAGTTGCCATCGGGCTCTCAGCCTCCGACTTGCGGGAGATCAGCGAAGCTGCGGAGAAGATCAAAATCGTAGGCGCACGCTATCCTGAGCATCTTGAGGCCCTGACCGGTCGCTGAACGACAACTCATCTCAAAACAGGACAGGGCGAAGCGCCTGGAGCCGGCCGTTCCTGCAATCTCCTTCACCCTGCCCGCCCGCATCGCTAGAAGCCGGAAGATTGGTTCTGCTCATTCAGCCGCCTCCCGTTGTTCGTTAACGCGAAACCCGCGCCGCACCCGCTCTCGCCGGACGCGGAACCCCCGTAGGATCTCCACCGTCTTCCGCATATACTGCGCCATCAAGCTCCGGCAGCGCTGCATCCATCCGGCGTCATCCGTTCGGCGAGTCACCACGACCGAGCCTGTGCCGGAGTAGGGGAGTCGTGAGAACAGAAGCCGCCAGGCCCGCCGTCAGCGGGCAATGGGTTTGCGAAGAACCCAGGTGGTCATCGCGCGGTGGCCTTGGACAAGGGTGGTTTTGAGCGGATCGACCTGCTCGCCGCCGAGTTGGTGGGTATAGTGGAGCAGCATCGGTTCGTCGACGAGAAACCACTCCGCGTCGCCAACCCTGTAAATCCCCTCGCGAACCAGTTCAAACGCCATGCCGATGCGTGAAGCCAGCCGGCAAAAGAGCAATCCGCCCGGCCGCAGCGTGCGCCACAACTCGTGAAGCATGGCTTCAAAATGTTCTTTGCTTCGGGCGAAGTGGAGAACGGCGCTGCAGATCACCGCATCGGCAACCGCGTCGGCAAAGGGCATCTGCTCC
>DAHVZZ010000310.1:0-3330 GCA_027323785.1 Acidobacterium sp.
CCCACAACCTGCCCATCCACGGCTATACGCAGGACACCTTTGACTTCGGCCATCTCAATATCTACGGCTCTCTCGCCGAACCCATCCACCACCTCGCCACCACTGACCTGCGCCTCTCGGAGCGCCTCCATCCCGCCCTCCCCTACATCGCCGCCGAGGTCGTCTGGGCCACGCGCCACGAGCTCGCCCGCACCATCGAAGACGTCCTCGCCCGACGCACCCGCGCTCTCTTCCTCAACGCACACGCCGCCATCGCAATGGCCCGCCCCGTCGCCACGCTCATGGCCGAAGAACTCCACAAGCCCCCCGCCTGGATCGAATCCCAGGTCGCCGCCTTCACGCAGCTCGCAAAGCTGTACACCATTCCATCGAGGCAGGAATAACTAATGCGCTCACCACTTCTCGGCGAATTCATGGGCACGCTCGTCCTCATTCTCCTTGGCGACGGCGTCGTCGCCGGCGTGCTCCTCAAACGTTCCAAGGCAGAGAACAGCGGCTGGATCGTCATCACCGCCGGATGGTGCTTCGCCGTCCTCTGCGGCATCTTCACCGCCATCCTCTTCGGCAGCCCCGCCGCGGACATCAACCCCGCCTTCGCACTCGCAGGAGCCGTCCAGACCGGCGCATGGTCCACCGTTCTGCCTTACACTCTCGCCGAAATCGCCGGGGCTTTCGTCGGCGCTGCCCTCGTCTGGATTCACTACTGGCCCCACTGGAAAGTCACCGACGACTCCATCGCCAAACGCGCCATCTTTTGCACCATCCCTGCGATTCGTAACAATGTCGCGAACTTTTTAAGCGAGCTCATCGCCACCTTTGTTCTTGTGCTTGCTGTCGGCGCGCTCAACTCCCGCTTCGCCGCCCCCAACGGAGCCGCACCCGGCCTCTCACCCTATCTTGTCAGTTGCGTCGTCTGGGGCATCGGCCTCTCCCTCGGCGGAACCACCGGCTACGCCATTAACCCCGCCCGCGACCTCGGCCCGCGCCTCGCCCACTCCATCCTGCCCATCCACGGCAAAGGCAAATCCGACTGGAGCTACGCCCCCATCCCCATCCTCGGCCCCTTCCTAGGAGCACTCCTCGCCGGCTACCTCCTCAAATTCATCTCCGCTTGAAACACGAGTTCCCGGTGAATGATGGGGGCCCAGGCCTCGATTTTGAGGCCTGGGAGCATAGACGGATGTCCCATTCAAGCCCGGTGTGAGCTTGAGTCGGAGCAAAGACGATCGCCTACTCGCCAGATGTTGTCATTCCGATCGGAGCGCCTGCCTGGACGCCCAGTCCGGGCCAGCACCTACTCCCCGTACGGCACCCAGATGTTCTTCACCTGCGTCGCATGCCGCAGATACCACTCACCCTCGCCCTGGGCCGAATCAAACCAGTCAATTTGCCGTCCGTCATGAGTGAACACCTGTTTCAGGTTGCCCGTGGACGCGCGCTTCATCGCCTCGCATCCCGCCGCGTCGCCAAAATGCCAGATCGCGCTCACATCGTCATGTTCGGCCAGCGTCTTGGCCAGCTCCGCCGTTCGTCCTGCCACCAGGTTGACCACCCCGCCCGGCACATCGCTTGTGTCGAGCAATGGATACAAGTGCCCGCTCACCAGCGGATATCGCGCCGAAGGCACCGCCACCACGCAATTGCCCATCGCCACCAGCGGCAGCACCGTCGAAAGCAGCCCCAACAGCGGAGCCTCCGTCGGACAAATCACTCCCACCACGCCCAGCGGCTCGTTCATTGCCAGCGTTACATTCCGCCCCGCTGGTGAGTGCACGGCCCCGTCAAACTTATCGGCCCACGCCGCATAGGCAAAAATCCGCTCGATGCCCAGGGCAACCTCGCGCCGCGCCTGCTCCTCACCCACCACGCGACCCAGCGCCGCAACCATCTCCGCCTCGCGTCGCGCCATGTTTTCCCCCAGGAAATACAGCACCTGCGCGCGATTATGCTGGCTCGCCTTGGCCCATCCCTCCGCCTTGTGCGCCGCTTCCACCGCATTACGAATATCTTTCCGATTCCCCAGCGGAGCCTCGCCCAGCAGTTCCCCATCGCTCGCATACACCGCAAAGCTGTAACCCGAATCCGGCCGTGCCTGTTTGCCGCCAATATACTGCTTCACCGTCCAGTCAATCGCCGGCTCACCTGCCTTCGCATCCGGCCACTCGCCGCCACTGCTCACATCGCTCGCCGCCAGCGCCTGAGCGTTCTGTAACCATGTCGGTTCCAGATACTCGTACATCCCTTCGCGCCCGCCTTCACGCCCAAAACCGCTCTCACGATACCCGCCAAAGCCGCTCGCAGCGTCAAACTGGTTGGCCCCGTTCACCCACACCACGCCGGCCTTGATTCTCGACGCCACATCGAGCGCCACGTTGATGTTTTCGCTCCACACGCTCGCTGCCAGCCCATAAGCCGTGTTGTTGGCCAGCTCCACCGCCTCATGCAGCGTCCTGAAGCTCGTCACCGTCAGCACCGGTCCAAAAATCTCCTCCTGGGCCACCACCGACGCCGGATGCACTCCCGTCAGCAGCGTCGGAGGGTAATACCAGCCCCGCTCCGGCAGCGCCGTCGAGGGCTGCCAGCACGTCGCCCCATCCGCCACGCCGCGAGCCACCAGCCGCTGGATCCGCTCCAGCTGAACCGCCGCCGCGATCGCCCCCATGTCAATCGCCTTGTCCAATGGAGGCCCCAGCCGCAGCGTCTCCATCCGTGCCCGCAGTTTGGCCGTCAGCGTCTCCAGCACAGCCTCTTGAACCAGCAGCCGCGATCCCGCACAGCACACCTGGCCCTGGTTGAACCAGATGCCGTCCACCATGCCCTCCACGGCGCTGTCGAGATCGGCGTCGTCAAACACCACAAACGGCGACTTCCCGCCCAGCTCCAGTGACAGTTTCTTCCCGGTCCCCGCCGTCGCCGCACGAATCGCCCGTCCCACTTCCGTCGAGCCCGTGAACGCAATCTTGTCTACATCCTCGTGCGCCGCCAGCGCCTCGCCCGTGCGCCCATCCCCGGTCACAACGTTGACCACTCCCGCCGGCAGCCCAATCTCTTCGCACAGCTCGGCAAACGCCAGCGCGGTCAACGGGGTATGCTCCGCCGGCTTCAGCACCACCGTATTGCCCGCCGCCAGCGCCGGAGCAATCTTCCACGACAGCATCAGCAGCGGAAAATTCCAAGGAATGATCTGCCCTGCCACACCGCACGGCGCATACCCTGCAAACTCTCGCGGCAGCAGTTGCGCCCACCCCGCGTGGTGATAAAAATGCCGCGCCACCAGCGGAATATCAATGTCCCGGCTCTCGCGGATTGGCTTGCCGTTGTCCATCGTCT
>DAHVZZ010000332.1:0-2399 GCA_027323785.1 Acidobacterium sp.
AGAGCACGTCCAGTTTGCCGGAGGCGTTCCAGGAGAGAGCGGTGATGACCTGGCTCTGAAGGCCTAACTGGGTGGCAAGGCCCTGGAGCGCATTGAGGCTGACGGTGGAGCGCGTCATGGTGAATCCGCTGGCCTGGGTAGTAGAGGTGGACTCCAGCGCGAAGATGTCGTTTGCTGCTTCTTCATCGAGGCAGTTGATGACGGCATTGGAAGGAGAGTCGGCGGACAGGTCGGTGGCGAGATTCGCGAGCATGTCACTGCGATAGGTCACGCTGAGGCCAGAGACGTTCGCGGGCAATCCGGAGACCAAAAGTTCCCAGGAGCAGTCATACTGCGAGCCCGGGTAGCAAATACCGGGGCCGAGCTGGAGCGGAAAGCCGATGTGGTTGGTGTAGGAAACGTTCTCGAAGGGCAGGAAGTTGCTCGCGACGCCGCCCCGGATGCCCGGGCCGTCGGCGGTTGTGGGAGCGTCCACCTGATTGAAGCGCAGATCGCCGGCCATGGGGGAGCGGGGGCCGACCGTGAGAGAAGCGGCATTGCTGTTCGCTGCGCCCACGGAATTGGTGACGGAAACGGTGAAGGAATCACCGGAATCGCCGGAGGTGACCGGAGGCGTGACATAGGTGGACTGGGTGGCGCCGGCGATGGGGGAGCCATTTCTGCTCCACTGGTAACGGAAAGGCAGGGTTCCGGAGACCAGCACGGAAAAGACCGCGGTCTGGCCGAGAGGCGTGCTCTGCGGGGCCGGCTGGCTGGTGATGGTGGGGGCGTTCGAGGGAGCGGCCTTGATCCCGGGCTGAGAACCACATCCGGCCAGGAGCAGCGTTGAGAAGGCGAGAGCACACGGAACATTAAAACTGGAGCGCAAGGTGCAACCTGGCTTTCCGGCCCGGACGGACCAGGATTCGGAGCGGGATCAGCGTACTACACGGTGATCGATACGCGCAAAGGTCGAGGTTAGGCTGGCACTTATAGGTTATCTATCTGGAGCGATGGGGAAAGCCAGCGCGCATGCCCGTGCGGGGACAGACAGGGCAACAGCGGGGGGCCTGTACTGAGAGCGGGCAGCCGAACCGGGTTGTGGTTATGATGCGGGTGTGAGGGCACGGGCGAACAGCAAGAGGCGGAGCTGGAAGGGGCGGCTGCGGAAGCTGGCGTTGTGGGTGGCGGCTGGCGTGGCGGGGCTGTGGCTGCTGTGCGCGCTGACGCTGGTGGCTTATAAGTGGGTCGATCCGCCGACGACCGCGGTGCATGTGGAGCGGCGGGTGCAGGCGTGGATGCGCGATCAGCCGTACCGGGAGCGGTATGAGTATGTGCCGCTGGGCCGGATATCGCCGAATCTGCAGCATGCGGTGATTGCGGCGGAGGATGGGACGTTCTACCAGAACGACGGGTTCGACTGGCACGCGATGCGGCTGGCGGCGGTGAACGATATCGATGGAGGACGGCTGCGGGGCGGGTCGACGCTGACGCAGCAGCTGGTGAAGAATTTGTTTTTCGGGACGGACCGGTCGCTGCTGCGGAAGGGCGCGGAGGCGAGCCTGGTTCCGGTGGCGACGCTGGTGCTGGGAAAGCAGCGGATTCTGGAGCTGTATCTGAACGAGGTGGAGTGGGGGCGGGGGGTGTACGGGGCGGAGGCGGCGAGCCGGTATTACTACGGGACGGCGGCAGGGAATCTGAGCCGGGACCAGGCGGCGCGGCTGGCGGCGATATTGCCGGCTCCGCTGCGGTGGCGGCCGCAGCGGATGGGCTGGTACAGCGGAGTGATCGAGCGGCGGATGGGGCAGATGGGGTGGTAGCGGGCGCGAGGCGCATCGCGGGATGAGAGCGATGCGGGCAGGCCGGCTTTTTACGCGGCGGCCGGCTCGACGGGTTGTGCGCAGTGGGAACAGCGTTTGGCGGCGACGGGAATCTCGGCGAGGCACTCCGGGCAGGGGCGGGTGGTGGGCGGCGCAGCCTGAGTGGGGCGGAAGCGCTGCAGGAGCGCATTGATGGGCGCGACGATGAAGAAGTAGACGGTGGCGGCGATGATGAGGAAGGACAGCAGAGCATTGAGGAATTCGCCGTAGAGGATTTTGCCGCCGTGGAGGGTGAGGACGAAGGCGGAAAAGTCGGGCTGGTGGACGGTGGCGGCGATGAGCGGGTTGATGATGTCCTTGACCATGGCGTTGACGACGCCGGTGAAGGCGGCGCCGATGATGACGGCGACGGCAAGGTCGATGACGTTGCCACGAAGGATGAAGCTGCGGAATCCCTTAAACATGATGAGCCTCGGTGGGGTGGGAATTCGTGCTGCGACCTGGATGATAGATCGGGTGAGCGGAAACCGACGAGTGGGCACCGGCAGCCGATTTTGATCGGGGCGGAGAGCCTGCGCAGGAGCCTTGTGATTCAGCCTG
>DAHVZZ010000336.1:0-10107 GCA_027323785.1 Acidobacterium sp.
TCCTCGCGATGGATATACGGAGGCAGCGGCATATGCCCCAGCCTCTCCACCGTGCCAAAGAAATCCGTCACCGGCTCAAAGCGAATCGTCCGCTCCCCGAATTCCCCATGCGCCACCACCTCCGCCCGCAGCTCAACCGTATCCGGCCCACCGCCCGATGCAGCAAACTCCAGCCGCTCGCCCGTCAGCACCTTGCGTCCCGGCCGCACCAGCGCCTTCCATTCCCACTCGGAGAGCTGCTCGGCCAGCATCACCTGCACCCGCCCCGTCGGCTCATGATGCGCCTGCGTATGCAGCCCCGCCCGCCGCGCGAACAGCCGCGCCGGAATCACCCGGCTGTTGTTCAGCACCAGCAGATCGCCCGGCCGCAGCAGCGACGGAAACTCCCGAAACATGCGATCCTGCCACGGCACTCCGCCCGGCTCAGGCCACGCGCCCGTCCCGCGCTCCAGCCGCAGCATGCGTGCGCCCGCCCTTTCTGCCGGCGGCTCCTGCGCAATCAGCTCTTCGGGTAAATCGAAATCGAAATCGGAAACCAGCACTCTGCGATTCTACCTGGCCATCCCGGCGCCAGCCCGCGCTGAGCCCGAGCCCAATCGGCCTGCCAGATGCTCTTCCGCCCGCAGCCGCGCACGCTCCAGCGCCTCGTTCAGCTCCACCCGCTTCGCCTCCATCGTCTCCGCATCGGCGTCGGCCGCCGGCGCAGCCACTCGGCGCGCCCAGCTCACCACCACCCGCGAAAACGGCTTCGGCACCATGAACCGGTCCCATGAGCCAAACACCCACGCCCGTTCGGGCAGCAGATAGAAGCTCCCCATCGGCTCGCCCGTCATCGCCGCCAGCTTCACCGGCCCCATTTTCGTCTGGTAGATCGGGCCCCGCGGCCCATCCGCCGTAAAGATGGCGATCAGCCCCCGCTGCACCACGTCCCGCAGAGCGATCAGCCCCGCCACTCCGCCCCGCGAGCTCGACCCGCGCACGCTCTTGTACCCCAGCAGCTCCAGCGTCCGCGCAATCAGCTCCCCATCGAAGCTCCGGCTGATCAGGATCGTCGCTCCATATTTCCTGAAATACCATCCCGCCGCCAGCGTGCACTGGTGCCAGAAGCAGTAAATCCCCTTCGCCTCCGGCGATCCCGGCTCCGGCTGCGTAAATCCCTCTTCCGCAATCAGCTCAAACCGCAGTGTCATGCCGATCGCCGCCGTCGTCAGCGCCGTCAGGCGCGGCACCACCGCCAGCGCCACGCGCTGGGCCAGGCTCCAGTCCCGCCCCGTTCCGCGCCTTTCCGTTCCGCGCCGTCCCGTTCCGCCCTGTGCCGTTCCGCCCTGTTCCACGCTTCCGATTGTAGCCACAAGCCCTTGCCGCCCCTGCATCCTGTTGCCCACCGAAGCTCCCGCCCGTGCTTTTTGCTTGCTTCCACCCCGCCCTCTGCTCGACAATCCACCCATATAGATACGTTGAATATCGGCCGGGCCGGGCACTCCCCCGTTTGTGCTACAGCATCCGTTCGCCCTCCGGATTGAACATGAAGAGATTCCTGTAGCTCGGATTCTGGGGTTCTGTCACTGCCTATGAGACGTTTGTTGCTGCTCTCGCTTCTGGTGTGCGCCGCCGGCCTTTGCGCCTCGTCTGCCTTCGCGCAGGCCACCGGCACACAGCTCCCACTCGTCACGCTTTCTCCTGGCTACCAGAATGGTTATCCGGGCGTGACAGAGACCCTTTCTGTAGCCGTGGCCGCCGCCAACGGCTCCGGTCCCGTGCCCACCGGCTCCGTTACCTTCACCGACTTCTATGACAATGCCACGACCACGGTTGGTGGCACGGCCCAGCTCAAGCAGGGACAGTCCGTCTGGGGCTTCGATCTTGACGTAGGCAGCCATGAGATCACCGCTCACTACAGCGGCGATGGCAACTACGCTCCAGCAAACTCCAGCCCCGTCACCATCCTGATCGAGAAGTATTCCACCAACCTCAACCTCACCCTCTCCACCGCTTCGCCCAAAGTCGGTGGAACCGTCACCGCCACGGCATCCTTCTCCGATCCCCACATCGCCCAGCCCACTGGAAGCGTCACCTTCACCCTGGATAACTCCATCGTCGGTGTCGTCCCCATCGTCAACGACTCATCGGGCACCATCACCGCTACAAAAGACATCACCATTTCGACCGCCGGCACGCACACCATCGGAGCCAGTTACGGCGGCGACGCCAGTTTCGCGTCATCCACAGCTCCATCGGCCACAGTGACAACCATCGCCTCGCCGCAGCCCACCATCACCACGCTGGCGGCTCAGCCCACCAGCCTGACAGCCGGGACTCCCGAGACCCTCACGGCCACCATCGCGGCATCATCGTCCAGTACCAGTTCCAGCTCTACCCCTTTCACCGGCACCGTCACCTTCTACGACGGCAGCACATTGCTCGGCTCTCCGGCGACCGTCACCAGCGGCCAGGCCTCCATCTCCGGCATCACTCTCAGCGCCGCCACCTCTCACACCATCACCGCCGTCTATTCCGGCGACACCAACTGGCTCGGCAGCACCTCGGCGCCGCTCGTCCTCAGCTCCTCGTCGGCGGTCACTCCCAGCATCGTCACCCTCACCGTCTCCAAACCTGTTGCTGTCTCCGGATCGCTGCTCACCTTCACCGCCACCGTCACTCCGCAGATCAGCAGCACCACCCCGTCCGCCGCACCCCCGGTCCCCACCGGCACCATCACCTTCTTCGACGGCAACGATCCCATCGGCGAGGCCACGCTTGTCAACAACCTCGGCGTTGCCACCGTTACCTTCTTCGATTCGACCCTCGCCGGCGGCTCGCACACCATCACCGCGCACTACTCCGGCGACTCCAACTATGCCGCCGCCGTCTCCAGTCCGCTCACCGTCTCCATCGAGTCGTATTCCATCACCCCGGCAGCCGTCAGCCTCACTCTCAAGCAGGGCCAGTCCGGCTCCATCCTCTATTCCGTCTCCGACACCAACGGCCTCAACACCAGCGTGCAGTTCAGCTGCGAACCTCCGGCCAATACCTTCACCACCTGCACCTTCGGTCCAGACCTGGTCGCCGGCGACGGCCAAACCACGCTCAACATCACCACCACCGGCATCACGTCCACCGCGGCGCACCTGCGCCATCTCCGCCAGCTCGGAGGCGGCCTCCTCGCCTGCTTCCTGCTCTCGTGGATTCCCTTCGGAATGCGCGGACGCCGCCGCATCCTCCGCTTCCTGCCGCTGGTCGTGCTCGCCGTCCTGCTCCCCGCCACCGCCATACTCAGCGGATGCGGCACCAGCGGGGGCAAAGTCACGCTCTCCAGCACCACGCCCACTCCGCCAGGGACCCTCGTCTTCAAGGTGATCACTGCGGCCACGGTCAACAGCCAGACCATCCAGCAGGTCACCTACGTCACCGTCAACGTGCTCCCCGCCTCGTGAGAGTGCCGGTACAGCCAGTACCTCTGTTAATGGTTCCGTCGTTCCTTCGCCTTCTGCTCCCTGCCAGCGTTCGCGGGTGGCAGAAGCGACGCTAGCATCCTCTCCAGCGCGTCTCCATAGAGCGCTGCGTTGCTCGCTGACACCACTTTGCCCTTCTGGTCCACGAGAATCAGAGTCGGCCACTCCGAAACCCCAAAATCGGTCACAACCAGAGGCCGATCGAATCGCGCCTGTGGCCATACCATACGGTCTTTCAGCACCATCCGGCGTACCTTGTACATTTCCGTTGGATCGCCGTCAATGCTCAGTATATTGAAGCCCCGCGCATGAAATTTCTCATAACTGGCTCTCAGCGCACCGATATCCTCCACGCAGGGCCCACACCATGTTGCCCAAAAATCAATCAGCCGGTACGATCCCTTCACGTCGGAGAACCGATGCTTCTGACCGTTGAGCCCGGTCCAGACAAAGTTCGGTAGCACCGAGCCCCTGGTCCAGTCGATATGCTTGTACTCGCTCGCCGGAACCGACTCCAGCGTCAGCGTGTGAGCTCCAGGATCAACCGCGGACACTCGCAGATAGTAAGATCCCAGATGGAAGATCGGGAGCTTACCATTGGGGAACCGCCTGCCCGACATGTCGTCGACCGCACCCGCTCCTCCCAAATTCATCCATTCCGCCGCATCGTCCAGATCCACACTTCCACTCGCCGGATCGAACTGAAGACGAACCACAACCGTATGACCGCCTGCCTGAACTTCTCCCCTCACGTAGAACTCGCTCCCAACCAACAAATCGGGACGATGCATCCTGGGCGGAATCGGCGCCTTCGGGGCTAAGAGCTTCACCACCACCGGCATCCTGGCATAAGGACCGTGCTTCAGCGGAAGTTCCAGTTCCACGCTTCCCGCGTACATGCTGCTCCGTTCGGAGCGTCGGAAAACATGCCTCTCGCTGGCCGCAAAACTTCCATCGAGATTCTGATCGACATAGAGCGCGCTGCTGCCGTCGGCCTTTTCCACCAGAGCCGCTGGAAACTGAAGCGCTCCCCCTCCGCCAAACCGGAGTACCCCGACCAGAACCCGGTCCGACGGGCTCAGCGGTTCGGCAATGCTCCTGAGCTCGGCGGGTGTCGCCTTCTGCCAATTCGCAGCACTCAGCACATCGGGAAATGTATGAACCGCGTTACCGATCTTGCCATGGAAAACCTTCTGTGCGGCGAGTGGGCCGACGCACACCAGCGTTGCTGCAGCAAGAAAGGCTAACCTGACGGCACGGTGCATAACTTCGTTGGCCCCCCGGGAAAGAACCAGTAAGGTCACTGTCACATAGCCTGTATCGAAATCCCGAGCTGAACTGCCTGCCCGAAACGGCACAGTCACCGCCGCTTCCCTTACTTACTCGGCCCCACTGTCACCGGCACCGGAGCATTCTTCGGCGTTGAAATATAGCCCACGATCGTCTTCTTCTCGATCTTGTTCACCACCAGCTCGTACAGCATGTTGTTGCTCCCCGTGTAGAACTGGATCGGCTCGTCGAGGCTGCGATTCTTCTTCAGGATTGCCTTATCGTCCGAGTAGACGATCAGCGTGAACCGGCTGTGCCGCGGATCGGCCTTCTTCAGCTTCAGCGCCACCGTCGCCACCGCCTCCCTGCGTCCCTTCTGCAGCGTGAACTGGTAGTACCGCCGGTCGCCCAGGTGCTTCAGCACCTCCAGTTCCTTCGCGTTCGTCGCGATCAGGCCGCTCTGGATCCCCATGTCGCCCTTCACCGACCGCAGCTGCGCCACCGTCTTTTCCAGCTCCGATTTCGTGGCGTTCAGATCCGTCTTCACTCCGCCCACATCGGTCTTCACCCCGGAGACATCGCTCGACACCGAGCTGATCCGTTGCTGCGTCTTCTGCTGCTCGCTCTCAAACCGCTTCGCCTGCGCCTGCTGCCGCCGCAGCAGCTCCGCTGCCCGCAAATCCAGCTGCCGCTGTGTGATCCCCAGCGAGTGCCCCAGCGTCTCCGACGTCACCTGCAGCTTCGCGTTCGTCTCGTGCAGTGCGTGAGCCAGTTGCTGATTTTGCTTCTGCGCCGTCGCCACCTGAGCTTCGGCGTGCGTCAGCCGCGCCGCGAGCGAATAGCTCCAGATCAGCCCCGCTAAAGCCAGCAGCACCGCCGCCACCAGCAATCCAACCAGTAGCCCGGAATACGTCCTTTGTTCAGGAACAGTACTTGTCTCGCTCATCGCAGATCGTTCTTCCTTTCACTCAGAGAGACGAACCTGAACTCTACTCGTTTCAAACTGGCTCCTGCAAATGACTGCGGGGCTCTTCCTCTTCGCCCCATCACGCGCTCAGGTAATCGTCTCTTCGCCGAATCAGCGCCCAGGTGGAGACCAGAATCAGAATCAGCCCCGCGCCCAGGCAGAACCCGAAGAACCGGGTGTCCAGCAAGATCGGCGGCGCAGCCATTCCCTGCGACGAGCGTTCGACGATCTCGTGCACATACTCAAAAAAGCGCCCGCGAACCTGCGGCAGCAGAAAAATCGCAATATATCCCACGGCATAAACCTGGAAAAACATCGCCAGATACCATGCCGGCTTCCACTTCCACAGCAGCCCCAGCGCCATGTAAACTTCCACGACCCACAGGCCTAGAAACACCAGCACCCCCACCCATCCCCGCAGAGTCTCGCCAAAGAAAAACAGTGGCATCCTCGTCCACACCACCCACGGAACCGACAGCACCGAAAGCAGAATCATCCATGCCCAGATCATGATGACGATCCGCGATCCCGGCATCGGCGCACTCGCCGGCTCGGCGCCCATCGCGCCCTGCGCCCCCTCAAACACCGTGCGAACGGAACCAAGATTGAAGTAGATCAGCCACCACACACCAATCAGCGACAGCAGAAAACAGAACGCGGCAAACGCGGCCAGAACCGTCTGCACCTGCGGCGCTGCCGGCCCTGTCGGCAGAACCGCGCCTTTCCGCATCAGCAGGATCCCCACTCCAGACAGCGCTGCAAAGAACGCCATCACAGCGCCAATCACGATGGTCGCGATTCTCGCCCACCTCGACAGCCGGAACAGACCCACCGCCGTCCACCCGCACGCAACCAGGCACACCAGCTGCACCAGGGTCCCCGTAATCATGATGCCGCGAAGGCCAACAGCAACGCCCGGCGTGTGCATGAAAATCGCCGCCCACAGCGACACCAGTTCGGTCAGTGTGCCAACCAGCGCAATCAGGCCCAGCACGATACCCGCAAGGACAACCCCCAACGGTCTGCGCATATGGATCCCCTCATCGGAAGTCGCATCCAGCATACTCTCGGTCAGGGTCGCGGGCTACGAGCACCCATCGCCTTCCCCGCTCGATTGCGGCGCAATCAATATCCGATCAGCTTCGGCAGCGCCACACCGGCTCGCCCCAGCACAATCCGCGTAAACGCCCCCGCGTTCATCGGCTCCTCCGGCCCCACATAAATCTTCCGCGTTCCCGGCTGCGCCCACTGCACAAAGCTCGCCGCCGGATATACCGCTCCCGACGTCCCCACCACCAGCATTACCGTCGCCCGCGCAATCTCCCGCTCGATCCGTTCCATTTCCAGCGGCGTCTCCCCGAACCACACAATGTGCGGCCGGATCCGCCCTCCGCATGCGCACTGCGGAATCGCCGCCGCCGTCTCGTACACTCCCTCGTCGCTGAACGGCTCCCGCCCGCATCCCCATACGCCGGAGCCCCAATCTTCACATCGCGACACAAACAGTTCGCCGTGCATGTGCACCAGCCGGCGCGACCCGGCTCGCTCGTGCAGGTTGTCCACATTCTGCGTGCACAGAAAGAACCGCTCTCCCAGCCGCGCCTCCATCTCCGCCAGCGCCCGATGCGCCGCGTTCGGCTCCGCCTTGCCCGCATCCCGCCGCCGCTGGCTGTAGAAGCGCCACACCCGCGCCGCGTCCTCGGCCCACGCCTCCGGAGTCGCTACCTCCTCCACGCGATGCCCTTCCCACAGCCCGCCCTGGTCGCGAAACGTCTTCAGCCCGCTCTCGGCGCTCACTCCCGCGCCCGTCAGCACAAAGACGCGATCCTCCGCTCCAATCTCCAGCCGCTCCTGCATACCGACAGCTTAATCCGCCGCGCCCCCGCGCAACCGCGCCTGCTCAGGAGACAGCTTCCTCAACCGGCACGACGTCCCTGGTCCGCCGCACCACCTTCAGTCCCAGCCGCACAAACAGCGCCACCGCAATCGCATCGAAAACCATCTTCCCCACCAGGTCGAGCTTCAGCCCTCCGGCCAGCGTCAGGTACGATCCCGCCTCGCATACCAGGGTCGCGCCCCACGCCGCCGCAAACCTGTGCCGCTCGCCCCACCCCGGCTGCGACGACCACCATACAAACAGCGCCAGAGCCAGCAGCGCCCACGCCAGCCCCGCTCCCACAGCCACCCAGAACGGCTGCACCGCCTTCGGAGTAAACACCTGCCCGATCAGCTCGAACCACCCCGCCGCCATCACCGCTGCCACAAACCCCGCCACCCACGCCGGAACCGTCCTGCGCCGATCCCCCGGCCGCGGCCTGCCCACACCGCGCAGCGCATAGGCCAGCCCGATCAGCCCCGCAATCATCAGGAATCCCAGCACCGTCAGCCTCATCGGCGGATGATACGGAGCCGCACCCATCCGGACCCGCGCCTGCTGCGTCCATCCATACCAGGCCAACAAACTCCCCAGCACAAATGCCACGCATCCCGCCGCCACTCCCCGCCAGCGCAGCCACGGCTGCGCCGCCTTCGCGGGAAAGAACAACTCCGCGAACTGCACCGGAACCACCACCACCCACACGCTCTCGTATCCCAGCATGAACAGGAAGTACACCAGGTTCACGCCCCACATCCGGCCATAATCCGCATGGGCTCCCGGAAACGGCAGCGGCGCAATCGACGTCTGCTGGATGATGAACTCCTCTGCCACCGAAAGCGCCAGTCCCAGCGTCACCAGGCTCAACCCGCCCGCGCCCCACCACCGCACCAGTTCCCGGCAGAACAGCGCCCCCACGCCCCACACCATTACCTCCGGGATCAGCACAAACAGCACGCTCGTCCGCGTCGCGCCGCTCAGTACCTCGGCGATAAACGGCGCCAGAATCAGCAGCGTCCAGATCGCCCCTCTGAATCGCTCCCGCACCAACGGCCCCGCGTCCTTCCCTTGCCTCTCATCCATCGCTAAGCTGCTCATTGCCTTTCTCTCCTCTCTGACTCGCTGCCTCAACCCCGGCCCGCACTTCCCGCAAAATCTGCTCCAGGTCCCACCTCATCCGGCCCTGCTGGATCTCGTCCCGCAGCCCCTTCACCCACTCCAGCTCAGCTCTCTGCATCGACACCAGATACTCGCCCTCCAGCAGGTGAATCCGCGGCACATACTCGCCCGCCTGGCTCAGCCGTTCCGCATATCCCGCGACCTCGGCCTCCAGCCTGCGCACGCGTTCGTTCAGCCGCTCGGCCGCTTCCTCCGGCGTCAGAAAAATCAAAAAGCTCATGGCCGCCATAAACTCCGACGACTCCCGCCGTGGCGTCCCCACAATCCGCCGCAGAACCTCGCTCAGCGTCGCCAAACCCGCCGCCGTCGCCCGGTAAACCGTCCGCTCCGGCCGATTCCCTGCCCGCTCCGTGCTTTCCACCGCGATCAGCTCATCCCGCACCAGCCGCCGGATCGCGTGATACAGCGATCCCCGCTTCAGCGCCAAAATCTCGTCCTTGTGCCGCAGCCTTAGCAGACGCTGCATCTGGTACGGGTGCATCGGACCCTCCCGCAGCAGCGCGAGCACCGCGATCTCCCAAATTCCAATCTCGGATTCCATATAGTTCATTTGCACTATATCATCTGAACTGTACGGCGCAAATAAAAATACCCCCTGCGGCCCGATGCCACCCCGTATCCCATCAATCTGCTGCCCCTGCCGTGACTTCCGGCATCCCGCCGCCAATTGTCACAACGCCCCGGGAACGATACTTTTATCTCTATGGACTCTTTTCCCGGCGCTGATCGGCGTCCAGGCTCCCGCCCGGAGATTCTTCCTCCCGGCGCCGCCTGGCCCGCCCCTGAGCCCGAACCCGTGCCTGAGCAGCCCCGCGGATGGTACCCTCCGCCTCAACCGCCGCCGCGCCAGCCTCGCCGCCACTGGGCGCACGCCCCGGCTACCTATACCCTGGTCGGCATCAATTTTGCGGTTTATTTGTTCACCCTCTGGCAGAGCCACAGCCTTGTCGCGCCGACCTTCCGCGACAACCTTTCCTTCAGCCTGCTCTGTAATGGCGGATACGTCATCTTCGCCGGCCAGTGGTGGCGCGTCTTCACGTCCGTCTTCGTTCATTTCAGCTGGATCCACATCGGCGCCAACATGTGGTGCCTCTGGAACCTGGGCCTCCTCGGCGAGCCGCTCCTCGGCGAATTCGGCATGTTCGCCGCCTTCCTGCTCACCGGCGTCGCCGGAAACCTCCTCAGCGTCGCCATCCACCCCGTCCCCTTCGGCCAGCCCGGCGGAATCCTCTCCGCTGGCGCCTCCGGTGCGGTCTTCGGCATCGCCGGAGTCCTGCTCATGCTCCTCCGTTCGCCTCTGCTGCCCATCCCGCAGTTCGAGCTAAAGAAGATCCGCCGCAGTGTCTGGTACTTTGCTATGCTGA
>DAHVZZ010000337.1:0-6746 GCA_027323785.1 Acidobacterium sp.
CCTGCCCGTATTCAAAGGCAAGTTTTGGAGAAAAGGTCGCGGCCAGCGAAGCACCCGACGCCAGGTTGGTGACTCCCTTCAGCCCGTCGCCCACGCCGTTCGGGCCGTCTTCGAGACCGAACTGCGGAATGCAAAGCGAGGGAATGGCCGGCTGGGTCCCGGCATACGGTTTCATGCCATGGCCTTCGACCATGCTAATCTCGTCCGCAATCGTCATCTTCTTCATGACCATCGCCACCCGCTGCGCGATGGGCAGATGCGGATTCAGCCACGGGCAGGCGGCAGGGTTGCCCACCGGTCCCGCGGGCGCGGTCGGAGCCGCACTGGCTGTGCCACAAACAGACAGACTAAGCGCCGCGATGCTGGCGGCCGCCATCAGCAGCGACCGGAGTTTTGTCATGCGAGATAGCCCGTGCGGCTTTTGAACAACGCAGTCGAGAGCAACCCTGCTGCTGCGCGATTCGCAGGCGCAGCAGGCAGGCAAGGCCTCATGCTGGTTCATCCTTTTGAACCCTCCCAAATTGAAATTCGAGCTTCAGTGGACCTGGAGAGACAGTTACCACCGGATGCAGGTGCCCAACACAGGTGCAAATCCGGTACTGTACGAGACTACTCCCTGAAAAGCATTTTGGTATTGCCCTCGGACCACACAGATCCCGGGCCGACCCGGAACATCTCATAACTGCCTGCCGCGGAAGCGAAAGGAAAACGAATCCTGGCGGCGCAGAGCGGCAGCAATCCACACTCGAACTCAGGCAGGCAGCAGCTCGGAGGTAGTACCAGCCAGAATGGCCTCCGTCCAGGCCCTCTCGCTCCAGCACCCATCATGGAAACCGATACAATGCTCCCCATGCCCGCCCAAAAGCCCTCCGCGAAGCCGCTAAAGAAATCGGCAAAGAAATCCCGCCCCGCACCGAAGCCCGCGGCCACAGCAAAACGCGCTGCCAAATCCGCTAAAAAATCTGGGCCCGCGAAGCGCTCCGGTGCCGCACGGAAGCCGCCGTCCAGGTCCGCGGGCAGGACTCCGGCGCGAGCGTCGGCCAAATCGAGCAGCCAATCCGATCTGTCTTCTTCCCGAATCAACGACCTCCTCAGCCGCCTGCAGGCCGCCTATCCCGACGCTGAATGCGCTCTCCATCACCGCAATGCCTGGGAGCTGCTGGTCGCCACGATCCTCTCGGCGCAGTGTACCGACGCCCGCGTGAATATGGTCACGCCGGAACTGTTCCGCAGGTTTCCCACTCCGGCCGCCTTTGCTCAGGCGTCGCTGCCCGCCATCGAAGAGGAGATCCGATCCACTGGCTTCTACCACAACAAGGCCAAATCTCTCTCCGGTGCCGCAAAGCGCCTCGTCGCGGAGTTCGGAGGCAAGGTTCCCGAAACCATGAATCAGCTCCTCACCCTGCCGGGCGTTGCCCGCAAAACCGCCAACGTCGTCCTCGGCGTAGCCTTCCACAAAGCCGAAGGCGTGGTCGTCGACACCCATGTCTTGCGCATTTCCGGGCGACTGGGCCTCACTCAGTCCGACCAGCCCAAACAGGTGGAGCAGGACCTGATGCAGGTCATTCCCCGCGACCGGTGGATCTCCTTCTCGCACGAGATCATCCACCACGGCCGCCGCATCTGTGTCGCTCGCAGGCCCAAATGCGCCGAATGCTCCCTGGAGACGCTCTGCCAAGCACCGGACAAGACCTGGACCAGCCATTAGCCCATCGGGTGGGCCATCGTGCCAAATTGCCGATTCCCCAACGCTTCCATCCGCTCCATTTGCATCTAATTGGCCGTTGGGAGGAAACGCTATGCACCGCATTATCGCAGCCGCTTGCTGTCTCGCTCTCTGCTCGGTTCCGGCCTTGGCTCAAAAAAAGGCCGCCGCCGCGCCCATGAGCGACCAGCAGTTCGTCAACTTCGCCGCACAAACCGACATGGTTGAGGCTAACCTCGGCAAGGAAGCCCAGAATGTCGCCGCCAAACAGGCCATCAAGGACTACGGTGGAATGCTCGTCAGCGATCACACCATGGACTATCACAACCTGTGGAAGGCCGCCAATCAGGCCAACCTTACCGTGCCCAATGCGATCGGCACCAAACAGGACAAGATGATGATCGATCCTCTGGTGAAGCTGAAGGGCCCCGTCTTCGACCGCGATTACCTGCGCAAAATGATCCTCGGTCACACCAAAGCCATCGCGATCTACAAAAAAGAGGCCAAGGACGCTCAGAATCCCGCCATCAAGTCCTATGCGGAGCAGGCGATCCCCGTCCTTCAGAAGCACCTGAAGGATGCACAGGCCATTGCGCGCGGCAAAACACCCACCGGCATGAACTCGTAAGCGGATCCCGTTCCCCCTGGCAAATCCCCGCGGCTTACTCCCGCGGGGATTTCCTTTTGCCCGGCGCGTGGTGTCCGACCATCCGGCGCTCGGCGGCTGGCATCTCCACAGAAGAACGCAGTTGCGAGCAGGAGAAGTTCAATGGCACAGACGCGAGAGAAGCATCTGGTGAGAGGCATGATTGCGGGCGCGGGAGCCGGCTGCGCTGCCGCGTGGCTCATGAACCAGTTCATGAGCGGCCCCGGCGAGAAGCTCCACCACGCAGTCGAAAGCGACGAGCAGCGACGGGCCGAAGAACAGCAACACAAACAGGGTCAGAACAACGTCGAACAGGACGCCACCATGAAGGCCTCCGACGCGATCGTCTCCACCATCACCGGCGGACGCCATCTCTCCATCGAAGAACAGCGGAAGGGCGCTCCCCTCGTCCGCTACGGACTCGGGACGTTTGCGGGGGCGATCTACGGAGGCCTGGCGGAGTATTCCCCGGCGGCGCGGACCGGCTTCGGCGCGGGCTTCGGCGCCGCGCTCTTCGCCTCCGGCGACCTGGTCGCCGTCCCGGCGTTGCACCTCGCTCCGCCGATCTCGCAGTTCCCACCATCATCGTTCGTCAACCCATTTGCCGCGCACCTCGTCTATGGGACAGCCACCGAGTTGCTGCGTCGCGTCATCCGGCTCATCCTGTAGCACTTTCGGCCCCGGGAAGGGCGAAATTGCGCCACACAATATAATTCACCTTGTTGTGCAGCTTCTTCGTCGATTTCGCCTCCTTTTCGCGCTCCTTTTGCTGACCACGTGTGCGCTTGCCCAGGAACCCTCGGATTCCAAGCCGCCTGCGCCCTCGCAATTTCATGGCCGGCTGCTGCTTGTGCTTCCCTTCGAGAATCGCACCCCCGTGCGCGGCCTCGACTGGGTCGACGAAGCCTTTCCCGACGTTCTGAATCGCCGCCTCGATTCCGCCGGCTTTCTCACCATCGGGCGCGGCGACCGTCTCTATGCCTTCGATCACCTGGGACTGCCCCCTTCCCTGCAGCCTTCGCGCGCCATGACCATCCGCCTGGCCCAGATGCTCGACGTCGATTACGTCGTCTTTGGCCGATTCACGCTGGTCAACAACCAGCTCACCGCCACCGCTCAGATTCTGGACGTCAGCGCGCTGCGCCTGCAGAAACCCGTGGTGCAGCAGGGTCAGGCCAGTCATCTGCTCGACGTCATCAACAGCCTTGCCTGGCAGGTCACGCGCCGCCTCGATCCGACGGACAACGTCGAGGAATCCACCTTCCTCGCCGCCGACGGCAAACTGCATACGGACGCCTTTGAACACTACATCCAGGGCGTTGTCGCTCCTTCGCCCGATCGCGCAATTCCGCTGCTGCAGCAGGCGGTTCAGCTCGCTCCTCATTTCAACCCGGCGCTGTTGGCCCTGGGTCTCGCTTACTTCTCCGATGAGGATTACAACCGAGCCGCCACCACCCTTGGCCGCCTTCCCATCAATTCCCCACAGGCTCTGCGAGCTGACTTCTACCGCGGCCTCGCTTTCTTCTACACCGGCAACTACCGCAGCGCGGAGGATGCCTTCGCCTTCGTTCGCAACCGCCTGCCGCTGCCCGAAGTCGTCAATAACGAGGGCGTCGCCGCGGCCCGGCGCGGCAAGAACAGTGAGGCCTTCTTTCGCCAGGCAATTGCCCTGGATCCCCGCGACTCGAATTACCACTTCAATCTCGCCGTCGCTCTTTGGCGTCAGAAAGACGCTTCCGGGGCGCTGAAGCAGATCGAGGAATGTTTGAAGCTTAGTCCCGACGACTCGGAGGCGCAGTCTTTCGAGGCCCAACTCAAGCATCCCACGCTTCCAAAGCCCGATCCTGACCCGGGCCATGCCATTAAAAACCCCGAGGATCAGGGTCCCCTTGAGCGCATCAAGCGCACCTATGACGAAGCCGGCTTCCGCCAGGCCGCTTTCGAGCTGGAACAGGTCCAGGAAATGCGTCTGGCCTCCATGCCCCCGGATCAACGCGCCGCCGCGCTCGTCAGAGACGGAGATCAGTTCTTCCAGCGGGGACTGGTGCTGGAGGCCGAACGGGAGTATCGTAAGGCTCTGTCCGCGGATGCGAACTCGGCTCTGGCGCACGCCGGGCTGGCAGCCGTCCGCGAGCGCGATGGCGATCCCAAAGGAGCGCGCCAGGAGGCGACAATCTCCCTCGGGATCAGCCCGAATGTTCCGGCCTGGCTCGTCCTGGCTCGCCTGGACCTTCAGGCCAATCACCTCGGCGCCGCGGCACAGGATGTAAGCCATGCGCTGAAGATCGACCCGGGCAACGCCGATGCAAAGGGAATCAGACTGGCCCTTGCAAAGCGCGGGCAGCAGCTTCCATGATGACGGCCGGAGCAAGAGCGGTCAGACGATGACGGGGCAGACTCCAGAACGAGAAGCGACGGGCAGGCGGACCACCAGGTTCCTGAACTGGCTCCTTCTTGCTCTGCTGCTGTTCGGCTTTGCCATCCCCCGCTCCCGGGCGCAGGCTCCCAAAGTCGTCCTCATCCACCTGGATGACACCATTCAGCCCATCAGCGCCGACTATCTGCGGCGTGGCATTGATCGCGCTGCGGCCATTCATGCGGAAGCCGTCGTCGTGGAGATGAACACCCCCGGTGGTCTGCTCAGCTCCATGCGCAATATGGTGAGCGCCATCCTGGCTTCCCCGGTTCCGGTGATTGTCTGGGTTGGCCCGGCCGGCAGCCGCGCTGGTTCGGCCGGGTTCTTCATCATGGAATCCGCCGACGTCGCCGCCATGGCTCCCGGCACCGAAGCCGGAGCCGCCCATCCCGTCGTCGAAGCCGGCCATATTTCCAGCACGCTGAAGCAGAAGATCCTCAACGACGCCTTGGCGTTTCTCCGCTCCTACGTCTCCGAGCGCGGCCGCAACGTCGATGCCGCCCAGCAGGCAGTCGCCGAGTCGAAGTCCTACACCAGCGCCGAAGCCCTCCAGCTCCACCTCATCGACCTCATAGCTCCCAGCGTTCCCGCGCTGCTGACGGAGCTCGACGGCCGCACTGTGAAGCGCTTCAACGGCACAACTGAGCTCCTCCACACGCAGGGAGCCACGCTGGTCAGCGTCGATCCCAATATCCGCGAGCGCATCATGGGCAGCCTGGTGAACCCCAACATCGCGGTTCTCATCCTCATCGCCGGCGGCCTCCTCATCTTCCTGGAGTTTCACATCCCCGGCACCATCATCCCGGGAGCACTCGGCACGCTCATGGTGGTGCTGTCGCTCTTCGCCCTCAATCTCCTGCCGCTGCATTACACCTCGCTGGCGCTCATCCTCGCCGCCTTCGTCCTGATGGCGCTGGAGGCCAACTTCCCCAGCCACGGCATCCTGGCCCTCACCGGCGTGGCCGCCCTGGTCTTTGGCCTGCTCACGCTGGTCAACGGACCCATCCCGCAGATGCGCGTGCAGTGGGCCACCGCGCTCTCCACGGGCCTTGCCTTCGGCCTCATCACCGCATTCCTCATCCGCATCGCGGTCCGCGCCGAGCGAAGCAAAGTCCAGATCGGCGTCGAGGCTCTCATTGGCGCCATTGGCGTGGCCCAGCAAATTCTCGCTCCCCAGGGCCAGATCCTCGTCCACGGCGAACTCTGGCAGGCTGAGTCCGCCACTCCCGTAGCCGCCGGCGATCAGGTCCGCGTCACCGGCGTCCGAAATCTAACACTGTTGGTCGAACCAGTACTCAGCCGCGCTTCCTCCTGACGATTCTGGTTCCCGGCGGCCGGGGGTGGGGTAAAATCGCAGCCGGGTGCAAGGGGTCCCGAGCATGATCAGTATTCCCGTCCTGGTATTCTTCGCCATCGTCGTCCTCTACCTGCTCAACTGCATCAAGATCCTGCGCGAATACGAGCGCGGCGTCATCTTTCGCCTGGGCCGCGCCCTGCCCCAACCCAAAGGCCCAGGCATCATCTTCGTCTTCCGGCCCCTGGATCAGATGGTGCGCGTCTCCCTCCGCCAGGAGGTCATGGAGGTCCCGCCCCAGGACGTCATCACCAAGGACAACGTCACCATCAAGGTCAACGCCGTCATCACCATGCGCGTCCTCAATCCCGCCAAGGCTGTCATCGAGGTCGCCAATTACGTCTACCAGACTTCCCAGTTCGCGCAAACCACCCTCCGCTCCGTCCTCGGCGAAGTCGAGCTGGACGGGCTGCTCTCCCATCGCGACGTCCTCAACCAGCGCATTCAAACCATCATCGACCAGCGTACGGAGCCCTGGGGCGTGAAGGTGGTGAGCGTCGAGGTCAAGCAGGTCGATCTCCCGGACACCATGCTGCGCGCCATGGCCCGCCAGGCGGAAGCCGAACGCGAGAAGCGCTCCAAAATCATCAATGCCGAAGGCGAATTCGCTGCCGCGCAGCGCCTG
>DAHVZZ010000342.1:0-4703 GCA_027323785.1 Acidobacterium sp.
CCCGAGCGCCCCGGCATGTTCGCCAGCCGCTCGCCTAGGATCCAGCCCCAGTCCGACAGGAATTCCAGGGAAACCAGCAGCGGATTCCCGGCAAATGCCGACAGCGCCGCATACGGCGAGTTACCGAAGCCAGTCGGGCTCAGCGGAAGCACCTGCCACAGTCGCTGGTTGGAAGCGGCCAGAAAATCGGCGAAGGCATACGCCGCGGGCCCCAGATCGCCGATCCCTCCATAGGAGGGCAGGGAAGAGATGTGCAGCAAGAGTCCCGAAGAGCGCTCGAATGGCATCGATCAGTCCTGTTGCGAAATAGAAAGCCCGCGCCATCGAACAGATTCTGACAGCACGGGCCGCGTTGCTTGTTAGGACGAAACAGTCTAGCTGCCGGAGAGCGGCGGCGGATTCTGCGCCATCTTCCGGTTTACCAGAATGCGCCCCGCCTTCTGATAGCGGTTCACCAGGTTCGAGACGAATACCTCGTAAAGCTGGTCCCGGCGCTGGTTCAGTAGCGTCTCACGCGTCGAGGCAAAGTTCTGCTCGATCTCCGCCTGCGAAGGCAGCTGCTTGTCGGTCAGTTTCGCCACCACGCCGGTGTTGCCCGTGTTGATGGCTTTGCTGATCTGGCCCACCTGCAGATCGAACAGCGACGGCGCGGTGCTCGAGAGCTGCCCGATGTCCGGCACCTGATCGGTGCGTCCGACGAGACCGCTGGTCTCGATGGTTGCGCCCACTTCCTTCGCTGCTTTGGTCAGGCTGTCCTCGGCATGGGCGCGATCGGCCAGCTCCTGGGTCTTCCGCGCCAGCAACTGCGTGACCTGCTGATCCCGATAGTCGTCCAGCACATGCGATTTGTACTCCGCGAAGGTCGGAGTGTGGGCCGGCGCAATGCTCTTCACCTGGAATACCGCATAGGTGCCCGAGCCGGTGTCCGCCACCTGCGGGGCCGCATTTTCTTTCGTGGTAAATGCCTGGCTGATCAGCTTCGAGCTGTCGGCCAGATTCGGCAGAGTGGAGCTGGTCGTCAGCCCGTTAGCCGTCGTTACCTTGAGGTGATGTGCCGCGGCGACCTTGTCCAGGCTCGTCTGCTGCGCTTCGTTTGCCAGCTGGCGGGCATAGGCCACTGCTTCCTGCTGTTCCTGCTGCTTTGTCAGGATTGCGACAATCGCGTCCTTCACCTCGGAGAGCGGCTTGATATGCGCTTCCTGTTTCGCCTGGCACTTGATGATATGGAATCCGTACCGCGTGTGCACCAGCCCGGAGATCTGGCTCGGCTGCAGCGCAAAGGCCGCCTTGTCGAAGGACGGCACGGTCGCCCCGTGCTTGATCCAGCCCAGTTCGCCGCCCTGGGTCTTGCTGCCCGGGTCATCCGAGTACTTCTTCGCCAGCGCCGCGAAATTCTTCCCGTGGTCGGCCTGCACTTCCTTCAGAATCTTCTCCGCTTTGGCCTTCGCCTGCGCGACGGCCGCCGGGGTGGCATTGGCGTTTACCGAGATCAGGATGTGCCGTACCTTGACCTCCGCGTCCACCTTGTACTGCTGCTGGTTCTGGTTGTAGTACTGCTGAATCACCGAATCGGCTACCTGCGGCGCTCCGCCCGGCAGGTCCTTGTCGGTGAAATCCACGTAAGCTACCGTTCGCGTCTCCGGATCGGCATCCTTGTAACGAGCCGCATTCTGCTGGAAGAACGCCTGCAGCTCCGTGTCCGTCGGATTGATCGTTTTGCGCAGCTTGTCCGTGCTCAGCACCGCATACTTGAACTGCACCTTTGTCGCCTTGTTGCGGTAGTAGTCGCGCACCGCCTTGTCGGAGACCGTCGCGCCCGCGGTCACCAGATCGCGCAGCCGGTCGGCCACGATCTGCTCGCGAACCTCGTTCTCGAACTTCATGGTGGAGATGTGGAAGTTATCCGAGATGAACTGCGCGTAGGCCTGGGTGCCGATGAACTTGCCGTCCGGAAACAGGTACTCGCCCCACACTCCGGAATGCAGATAGTTCCGCACATCGGCGTTGGTAGCCCTGATCCCGAGTTTGTGAGCCTCGTCCAGCAGAATCCGCTGCTGGATCACCTGCTGGCTCGCCTCCTGCATCAGCATCGGCATCAGCGCGCTGGGAATCTGCTGCCCCTGCATCATGCGCGTCGCCACATCCTGCACGTCCTGTACGGAAACGCTGTCCTGCGCCGGCAGGAACCGGCCGAGAATGCCGCCATGCCGGATGCTTGCGTAGGTGGTGGAGCTGGATGCCGTACCGCTGAAGATACCGGGCACAAGGAAGATCACCATCAGAATGCAGGTCACTCCGATGATGACTCCGAAAATAATCTTGGTGATGCGGGTGTCTTTCTGCAGAAAACGAATCATGGATGGGTTAAAGCCTTTTCTGTGCCTTCTCTGCCGCGTCGTCGCGCGGCCAGGGCCGCTGTTGGCGTAGGTCGCCCTGGTACCGGCGATTTCCCCGATGCCGCGGAAACTTTGTATAGTATAACCGCGTTCACCCGGGCCCCGCGCAGGGGCCGCAACCGATCGCCTCCCCGCGCGTCAATACCTACAGTGGAGTGCGTCTCTTCATGCTGATCCGCAGAAATTCCGACATTCCTTCCTCTGAAATCACCCCGAAATCGGTATTCATGAACCGCCGCGCCTTTATGGCCGCGGCTGCCGCCGGAGCCGCCGCCATTGCCGGCGATCGCGCCCTGAAAATGATGCGCCCCTCGGAGGTCGATGCCGCCGAGGTGCTCAAAACCGTCCCCAGCAAGCTCTCCACGCCCGGTCTCACCCCGACTTCCTTCTACGACATTACCCACTACAACAACTTTTATGAATTCGGCGTCAGCAAGACTGACCCCTCCGAAAATGCCTGGCGTCTGAAAACCCGGCCCTGGTCCGTTCAGGTGGATGGACTGGTAAAAAAGCCGAAGACCTTCGACATCGACACCCTGCTCAAGCTCCGGCCGCTGGAAGCCCGCACCTACCGCTTCCGCTGCGTGGAGGCCTGGAGCATGGTCATTCCCTGGATCGGCTACTCGCTCTCCGAACTCATCAAACAGTGCGAGCCACTCTCGTCCGCCAAATACGTCGAGTTCATTTCTCTCGACGATCCCAAAGACGAGCTGCTGCCCTTCAACGCCGGTATCCAGTGGCCCTATACCGAGGGCCTCCGCATGGACGAAGCCATGCACCCGCTCACCCTGCTGACCTTCGGGCTCTACGGCCAGGTTCTTCCCAATCAGGACGGGGCGCCCGTCCGCATCGTCGTTCCGTGGAAATACGGCTTCAAATCCGCCAAATCCATTGTGAAGATCCGCTTCGTCAAAGATCAGCCCCTCACCACCTGGGTTCGCGAAGATTCCCACGAATACGGCTTTTACTCCAATGTCAATCCCAACCGGCCGCACCCGCGCTGGAGCCAGCGGCGCGAACGCATCATCGGCGCCCCACTCTGGCACCAGTGGCAGCCCACCCTCATGTTCAATGGCTACGCCGATCAGGTTGCGTACATGTACAAGGGCATGAACCTGATGAAGGACTATTGAGCGATACTGATTGCTGAACCCCACATCCCCGAGGCCCCCTGATTCGATGAAGCAGCGCTGGATCGTCCTGCTCAAAGTGCTCGTGCACGCCGCGTGCTTTGGCCCCATTGCGTGGCTGCTGTGGCTGGTTTATCAGTCCGCCACCACCAATCCCGGCGCGCTTGGTCCGGATCCGACCCACACTGTCACCTTCTTCACCGGCAAGGGAACGCTCCGCCTGCTGGTCATCACCCTCGCCATCACGCCCATCCGCCGCCTGATCCCGCGCCTCGCCTGGATCGTCCGCTTCCGCCGCATGCTCGGCCTTTACGCGTTCTTTTACGGCTGCCTGCACCTCATGACCTACGTCTGGCTCTACGCGGATTTCAGCCTGACCGCCATGGTCCGGGACATCGCTATTCGCCGCTTCATCACTGTGGGGATAGCCGCCTGGCTGCTGATGTTGCCCCTGGCCCTCACCTCCACCACGTGGTCCATCCGCAAGCTCGGCGGCAAAAACTGGAACCGCCTCCACCGGCTTACCTATCTGGCGGCGATTGCCGGGCTCATTCATTACTGGTGGGGGGTCAAAGCCGGGGTCCGCACCCCGCTGGAGATTACCATTGTGCTTGCCGTCCTGCTTTTCGCGCGGCCGCTGCTGGCTTGGCGATCCTCCATGCAAAAGCGAGCCGCAGGCCGCGTCCCCGTCAGCTGAAGCGCTCCGGCGGCAAACGCGGAGCCTTCCGATTGGCTGTGTACCCGTTGTCGCCCTTCGCTGTACCCTGTTGCCAGAATGACCGAGTCCGCCGCCCAGCAGATCGACGTCCTCCGCGAGAAGATTCGCCACCACGAGCACCTCTACTACGTTCTCGACGCTCCCACCATCTCCGATGCCGAGTTCGACGACCTGATGCGCCGGCTTCAGCGACTGGAAGCCGAGCATCCCGATCTCGTCACGCCGGACTCGCCCACCCAGCGCGTTGGCGGCAAGCCCAAAGAGGGCTTTCCCAAAGTCGATCACTCCCGCCCCATGCTCTCCCTCGATAACGTGATGAGCGAGGAGGAGCTTCGCGACTGGGACCGTCGCGTCCGCCAGCTCGCCGGAGAAAGCAACCACATCGGGTATGTGTGCGAATACAAGATGGACGGTGTCTCCATGGCGCTCCAGTATCGCGAAGGAGCGCACGGAGCGGCG
>DAHVZZ010000343.1:0-7527 GCA_027323785.1 Acidobacterium sp.
CAGTTCTTGCTCCCCGAGCAGTGGTCGCTCCTCAGCGTCGACGAATCCCGCCAGGCTCTCTACTACGCTGTAGTCGTCGGCCAGACGGAAGTGGACCTGAGCGACGCCCGCGTCAAAGTCGGCGAGGGCCTCGCCGGATGGGTCGCCGAACACGGCGAAACGCTCATCATCCCCGAAGCCGAGCCCGATTCAGACCGCGATCCCCGCCTCGCTCACCCCTCCGATGGAAGCCGCTTCCGCATTCGCTCCGCCATCTGCATGCCGCTCCGCTCGCGCAACCGCACCCTCGGCGTCATCCAGCTCTTCAACTGCACCGTCGAGTCCCTCGCCGACGACACCATTGCCTTCCTGCACCTCCTCTGCGATTACGCCGCCATCGCCATTGAGAATGCGCGCGCCGTCGACCGCATCCGCGAGCTCACCATCACCGACGACTGCACCGGCCTCTACAACCAGCGCCACCTCGACCGCGTGCTCCGCGGCGAGTCCGAACACGCAAAGGCCACCGGCACTCCCTTCAGCCTCATCTTCATTGACCTCGACTACTTCAAGCGCGTGAACGACGACCACGGCCACCAGATCGGCAGCCTTCTGCTCGCTGAATTCGGGCAGGCTCTTCGCTCCATGGTTCGCAACGCCGACTCCGTCTTCCGCTACGGCGGCGACGAATTCGTCATCGTCCTGCATGAGATGGGAAGGGAAGAGGCAGCCCATTTCGCGCGCCGTCTGCACCGCAAGCTGCGCCGGAAGAGCTTCCGCGTCTCGCGCCATCTGGAGTTGCGCGTCCGCGCCAGCTACGGCCTCGCTACCTGGCCCGACGACGCCGAGGACGTCCACAATCTCCTGCGCGCCGCTGACCTTGCCATGTATCGCGTCAAGACCACCACCCGCGACGGAATCGCTCTCGCCGGCGAGTAGCTCGCCTCATCCAGCCTCGTGCTGGCCCGGCCCCTCAACCAAACCGCGCCCGGCCAACCGTCCGCCGGAAATCTTCCCCGTGCATTTCCACCGTCACGCACATCTCGCCCAGCCGCGAGCGCATTCGCTCGCCGATCCGGTCCCCCAGCGTCTCCTCGCGCGCCGCCCGGCTGCCCGCCGAGCCGCCGCTCACGCCCGCCGGAGCCGCATCCGCGTAGTTCGTCGTAATAATCGTCGTCCGCTTGTCGTTGTACCGCGTATTCAGCACCAGGGCCACCGTGTCCCACACCCAGTCGGTCGGCTTGGCTGCGCCCAGTTCGTCCATCACCAGCACTTCCGCGTCGAACACCGGCTGCAGAATTTCCATCTCCGTTGTCGCCACCTGCGGGTTGTAGGAGTGCTGAATTTCCTTCAGCAGTTCGCGGTAGTCGCAAAAAAGTCCGCGCACGCTCTTCTCCACAATCAGAGCCTGCAGAATGCCCACCGCCAGGTGCGTCTTGCCAACGCCGATCGACCCCGTGAGCAGCAGGCCGCGGCCCGCCGTCGTCGCCGGGTAGCCGTCTGCAAACCGCCGCGCCATCAGGTGCGCCGTCGCCAGCGAAGCATCCGCGCCCGGAAAATTCGCCTCGTAGCTGTCCAGCGAACAGTGCTCATACCGCGCCGGAATCCCCGCCCGCTGCAGCAGCCGCTCCGTCCGCCCTTCGATCTGGCAGACGCACGGCTCCATGGCGCGCCCGCCGCCCGGCAGCTGCACCGGACGCATTCCCATTCCCCCGCACCGTGGACATTCTTTCTTCATTCGGAGCAGCCAGTATCGCAGCTTTTGCCTGGTGGAAAAACCCTTTGCAGTGTGGACCTCCGCTCACGCCGGCCCGCCATCGGCAGAATCCTCCCGCCTCGACTACACTGATAAGGGAACCCTTGTTATTGCAACGGGAGAGGCGGTTCCGGCGCAGGTGCGGCGTTCACCCACTGCGGGTGGAGTACCCGGCCCAGGCAGCCGCCATAAGGAAGCGATTTTGAGCGGAGACAACCTTAAGTTTCTTACAAAGATTTTCGGCACCAGCAATGAGCGCGTGATCAAGCGCCTGCTCCCCCGCGTGCGTGCCATCAACGATCTCGAGCCCCAAATCCAGGCCCTCACCGACGACCAGCTGCGTGCGAAGACCTCCGAGTTTCGCGCCCGCATTGCCCAGGCCCTGGAAGGCATTACCGGCGAGGAAGAGCTGGCCAGCGCCGAAAAACAGGCCCTCGACGATATCCTCCACGAAGCCTTCGCCGTCGTCCGCGAAGCCGGCCGGCGCTCCGTCGGCATGCGCCACTTTGACGTCCAGCTCGTCGGCGGAATGGTCCTCCACCAGGGCAAAATCGCCGAAATGAAAACCGGCGAAGGTAAAACCCTCGTCGCCACTCTGCCCGTCTACCTCAACGCTCTCGCGGGTCACGGCGTTCACGTCGTCACCGTCAATGACTATCTGGCCAAGCGCGATGCCGAGTGGATGGGCAAGATCTACGAGTTCCTCGGCCTCACCGTCGGCGTCATCGTGCACGACCTCGACGACGACGAGCGCCGCGCCGCCTATGCCGCCGATATCACCTACGGCACCAACAATGAGTTCGGCTTCGACTACCTCCGCGACAACATGAAGTTCGAGCTGGCCGACTGCGTCCAGCGCGGCCACTACTACTCCATCGTCGACGAAGTGGACTCCATCCTCATCGACGAGGCGCGAACCCCGCTCATCATCTCCGGCCCCACCGATCAGACCACCGACAAATACGCCCGCGTCAACCGCATCGTCCCTTCGCTCGAACAGGGCGAGGAGATTGAAAAGAGCATGGAGGAGAAAATCCTCACCGGCGATTACGTGGTCGACGAAAAGCACAAGACCATCGCCGTCACCGACGAGGGCTGGGAGAAGGTCGAAAAACTGCTCGGCATCGGCAACATCGCCGATCCGGAAAACTGGGACCTCAAGCATCACGTCGAAACCGCCATCAAGGCCCACTCCCTCTACAAACGCGACGTTCAGTACGTCGTGAAAGACGGCGAAATTGTCATCGTCGACGAGTTCACCGGCCGCATGATGCCCGGCCGCCGTTGGTCCGACGGCCTCCATCAGGCCATCGAAGCCAAGGAAAACGTCAACATCCGCCGCGAAGATCAGACCCTCGCCACCATCACCTTCCAGAACTACTTCCGCCTCTATAAAAAGCTGGCCGGCATGACCGGTACCGCCGAAACGGAAGCCTCGGAATTCGGCGAAATCTACAAGCTCGACATCGTCGTCATTCCCACCAACCGGCCCCTCGCCCGCATCGAGAATCCTGACGTCGTCTACCGAACCGCTAAGGAAAAGTACTTCGCGGTCGCCGATGAAATTGCCCAGCTCCACGAAAAGCAGCAGCCAGTGCTGGTCGGCACCACCTCCATCGAAAAGTCCGAGGTCCTCTCGCAGATCCTCGCCCGCAAAGGCGTCCGCCACGTCGTCCTCAACGCCAAATTCCACGAGCGCGAAGCCGAAATCGTCGCGCAGGCCGGCCGCCTCGGCATGGTCACCATCGCCACCAACATGGCCGGCCGCGGAACGGACATCCTCCTCGGCGGCAATCCCGAGTTCGTCGCCCGCCAGGAGCTCGTCAAAAAGTCCATGGCCCGCGCCATCAGCCAGGCCGAAGGCGCCATCAACCCCATGGCCGCCCCCGGCATGCTGCGCTTCTATTACCAGGGCCAGGAGTATGAGACTTCCCAGGAAAACTGGGAGCGCGTCTACAAGGGCCACGCCGCCACCGCCGCCCAGGAGCACGACGCCGTCATCGCCGCCGGCGGCCTCCACATCATCGGAACCGAGCGCCATGAGTCCCGCCGCGTCGACAATCAGCTCCGCGGCCGCGCTGGCCGTCAGGGCGACCCCGGCGCCTCGCGCTTCTACCTCTCGCTGGAAGACGACCTCATGCGCATCTTTGCGCGCGAGTGGGTTTCCACCCTCCTCCAGCGCCTCGGCATGGAAGAAGGCATGCCCATCGAATCGAAGATGATCTCGAATCGCATCGAGGGCGCACAGAAGGCTGTCGAATCGCAGAACTTCGAAGCTCGTAAGCATCTCCTCGAGTACGACGATGTGATGAACAAGCAGCGCGAGGCGGTCTACGGCCTCCGCCGCCGCCTCCTCGAGGGCCTCAATCAGAAAGAGCTCATCGTCGAGGATTACGTCCCCAACATCATCAGCGACCTCCTCGACGAGTTCGCCAGCGAGCGCGTTCACCCCGACGAGTGGGATCGCAAGGGCCTCAGCACCAAACTCATCGAGCACTTCGGCTTCGACATGGGCGCCGAAAACTTCGACACCTCCCAGATGAACCGCCACGAGCTGGGCGAGTCCCTCTTCGAGCAACTCAAAGGAAAGTACGAATCCAAGGAACAGCTCATCGGCGATCAGGCCATGCGCTTCCACGAGCGCATGATCATGCTCAGCGTCCTTGACGGCCTCTGGAAGGACCACCTCCTCAACATGGACCACCTCAAGGAGGGCATCGGCCTGCGCGGCTATGCTCAGCAGGATCCCCTGGTGGCCTACAAAAAGGAGTCCTTCGAGCTCTTCGAAGACATGATGGGCCGCTTCCAGGAAGACACCGTCCGCTTCCTCTTCCAGATGCGCATCGTCGGCCCCGACGGCCAGCCCGTCGAAGTCCCCATGATGCCCCGCGGAGAAGTTCCCGCCGCGCCCGCTGTCGCCTCAGCCGATGGTTTCGGTAACGGATTTCAGGGCAGCGCCCCGCCGCAGCTCGCCATTCCCACCCGCGCTCCCTCCACCACCATCGACGAACTGGAAAAAGAGTTCGAGCGCAAGAAGAAGCGAGAGCTGGAACACGCCCGCATGGCCGGCGCTGGCGATGCCGCTGCTCCGGCGCAGCGCCGTGTCGGCGAAAAGGTCGGCCGCAACGATCCCTGTCCCTGCGGCTCCGGCAAGAAGTACAAAAAGTGCCACGGCGCCAGCGAAGCCTGATCCGCTCCGCGCTCACCACTCAGCACCCCAGCCGCCGGAAAGCCCAGCTTCCCGGCGGCTTTTCACTCCGCCTCAGAACGCCGCGCCGTCACGCACCCCGCCAGCCACTCCAGGTACGCCTTCCCCATCGCCTCCGGACGCAGCACCACCAGCTCCGGCACCTCATACGAATGCAGCCGCCTCACCGCCGCCTCCAGCTCTTCCAGCCGCTCCGCCGTCGTCTTGATCAACAGCAGCACCTCCTCCGCCGTTTCCATCTCCCCCCGCCATCGATAGACCGACGTCACCCCCGGCAGCAGGTTCACGCACGCCGCCAGCCGCTCCTCCACCAGCGCCCGGGCAATCTGCTCGGCCTCCTCGCGCGATCCCGCTGTGGTGATCGCAATCCTCGCATCGCCCCCGGGTACAATCATCCCTGCGAACTCCTGTCTTAACTTTGCAGCATCATAAAGCCGACAACCGAAAAGAGGAATCTGCGATGACTGCCGAAATCAAATTCGGAACTTCAGGGTGGCGCGCCATTGTCGCCGAAGAATTCACCCTTGCCAACATCCGCCGTGCCGTCGCCGGCATTGCGCAGTACGTTGCCGCGCAATCGGGCCCCAAAACCGTCCTCGTCGGACGCGATCCCCGCTTCCTCGGCGAAACCTTCGTCGCCGAATCCGCAAAGGTTCTCGCCGCCCACGGCGTCACTCCGCTGATCATCCCCGAACCAGCGCCCACGCCCGCCATCGCCTACGCCGTGCGCCAGCGCAAAACCGGCGGAGCCATCAACTTCACCGCCTCCCACAATCCCCCCGAGTACAACGGCATCAAGTTCTCCACCCCCGACGGCGCGCCCGCCCTGCCCGAAGTCACAAAGCAGATCGAAGCCAACGTCCGCGCCCTCTCTGAAGTCGCGTCGCCCGAGACCTCCGCCAAATTTGAAGAAGTCGACGTCAAGCCCGACTACCTGAAGCGCATCGCCGAACTCGTCGACCTCCCGGCCATCAAAAAGTCCGGCATCAAAATCGTCTTCGATCCCTTCTGGGGCGCCGCGCGCGGCTACAGCTGCCATCTCCTTCGTTCTCACGGAATCGAAGTCGCCACCGTCCACGACTACCGCGACGTCCTCTTCGGCGGACACGCGCCCGAGCCGGACGACCACCTCCTCGCCGACTGCAAAGCCAAAATGCAGGAGACGGGCGCGGCCATCGGCATCGCCACCGACGGCGACGCCGACCGCTTCGGCATCGTCGATCGCGACGGCACCTTCATCCAGCCCAACTACGTCATCGCGCTCCTCTTCGACTACCTCGTCGAAACCCGCGGCTGGAAAAACGGTGTCGCCAAATCCGTCGCCACCACCAACCTCGTCAACGCGCTCGCGGAAAAACACGGCATCCCCCTCTACGAAACGCCCGTCGGCTTCAAATACATCGGCGAGCTCATCATCCAGGACAAGATCGCCATCGGCGGCGAAGAAAGCGCCGGCCTCACCATCCGCGGACACGTCCCCGAAAAGGATGGCGTCCTCGCCGGCCTGCTCGTCGCTGAAATGGTCGCCGTGCGTCGCAGCAGTCTCGGCGAGCAACTCAGCCAGCTGTTTGCCAAAGTTGGTTCCTTCTACCCGCTCCGCGAGAATTTCCGCTTGACGCCGGAAGTAAAGGAAAAGTTCACTGAGAAAGTGAAGACCGATCCGGTCGAGCTCGGCGGGCGCAAAGTCGCGCAGGTCGTGCGCACTGACGGTCTCAAGCTGATTCTGGCGGACGGTTCCTGGGTCTGCTACCGGATGAGCGGAACCGAACCTGTCGTTCGCGTCTATTCCGAAGCACGGAAGGAAACGGATCGGGAACCGCTCAGCCAGGCCGCCAAAGATTGGGTCATGGCGTAGATGGGGAGAGGGAAGTGATCAAAGAAGCTGAAAAGCAGGGCGCTCTGCCCGGTTCCCTCGCGGACGGCATCGCTTATGTCTATCGCATGAGGCGGCGCATCGCCACCTTCTGCGTCGTCGCGGCCGCCCTGCTCTTCGGCTACATTGGCTTCTTCGGTAACAACGGAATCAACATGTATGTGCAGAAGCGCGCCAGGGGCCACGCCCTGGCGCAGCACATCACCGACCTGGAGCAGCAGAACGCCCGCCTCCAGCAGCAAATTCAGGCCCTCAAAACCGATCCCGACGCCATCGAGTACGAGGCCCGCCAGCGACTCCACTACGCCCGCCCCGGCGAAGTCATCTGGACCGAACCCTCCGCCCCCTCCGCCACCGCCTCAGGGCAGGGAAGCAACTAACCCGCCACACGCCGTCCCCCCAAAACCCGCCTCCCGCCCCGGTATATCCTGAAAGTACGATGTCCCCGCAGAAGACCTTCTACATCGAAACCTTCGGCTGCCAGATGAACGTCCATGACTCCGAAAAAGTCATCGGCACTCTCGAACAGCAGGGCTACGCCCAGGTCGATACCGAAGAAGCCGCCGATCTCATCCTCTAAAACACCTGCTCCATCCGCGACAAAGCCGAGCAAAAGGTCTTCCATCGCCTCAACGACTACAAGGCCCTCCACCGCCAGGGCAAGCGCTTCGGAGTCCTCGGCTGCGTCGCCCAGCAGGAAGGCGAGCGCAT
>DAHVZZ010000352.1:0-4877 GCA_027323785.1 Acidobacterium sp.
AGCATGGCATTATGGTCCGCGAAAGGAATGTTCTGGAAAATCATCTTCGTGTTGTCTTTGTCGAAGCTGGCCCAGCCTCCGTTCCTGCACTGCATCGCCCATATCCAGCGGATCGCCCGCTGGGTCACCTCGTACTGGTATCGCTCTCTGGGATTTTCGACCTTGTTCAGCGCCAGCAGCACCTGCGCGGAATCGTCGATGTCCGGGTAGAACTCGTTGTTGAACTCAAAATACCAGCCGCCCGGCTCAACATGGGGCGCCTTCACCGACCAGTCCCCCTTGTGTCGGACCTCCTTCGACAACATCCAGTCGGCCGCCTGCAACAGGCGAGGATCGCTGCTCGCAACGCCAGCTTCCCCGAGAGCGAACATCGCGTACGCTGTGTCCCATACCGGCGACTTGCAGGGCTGCATGCGAAATGTGGGCTCGCTCACTCCCGGAACGCCAGGCTCTTCGATCCCCAGCTTTTCAAACTCATCCAGCGCCCGGATCACCTGCGGGTCGTCAAGCGAATACCCTTGGCAACGCAGGGCGATGGCGCTGTTGAGAATGCCGGGGTAAATCGCTCCCAGGCCATCGGTCATTTCCATGCGCGCAAGCATCCACTTCTCCGCCTTCTTCAAGGCAATCGCGCGCAAGGGTCGCACATGGATGCGTTCCAACCAATGCGTCACCCGGTCGCAAACAAGGAAGAAGTTGCGCCAACTCAATATCCGCTTGTCCCAGTGCAGGTGCAGGTTGGCATGCTCGCGCCCGCCCACAAACAACTCGTCGATTCCCTGCTCCGCCGGAATCTTCTTGAACGGCTTCTTCGCATACGCAATCGACAGCGGCACCAGAATGCCCCTCGACCACGAAGAAATCTCGTAAATGTTGAAGTAGAACCAGTTCGGAAACAGCACGATCTCCGGCGGTATCGCCGGCACCGAGTTATATTCGTACTGCCCCAGCGCGCACAGGTAGATCTTCGTGAAGGTGTTGCACGCCGTCACCCCGCCATTCGCCAGAATCCACTCGCGCGTCTGCGCCATCAGCGGATCGTCCTGAGTCATCCCCATCAGCTTGCACGCAAAGTAGCACTTCACGGACAGGCTGATGTTTCCCGGACCACCCGGATACAGCGCCCAGCTCCCATCCTCCAGCCGGTACCGCAGAATCTCGTTCAGAGCCCGCCGCATCTTTCCCGGCTCGCCCGTACCCAGCAGCACATGCATGAAGATGTAGTCGGCCTCCAGCATCGAGTCCGCTTCCAGCTCGCCGCACCAGTATCCATCCGGGTGCCGCTTGCTCAGCACGCCCTCGCGCGCCAGCACGATGGCCCGCTCCACATCCTCCAGAGCGGCATCCAGACGGCCGAATTTCAAACTCGGCTGCGAATGTCCCTCCGGTTGTGCATTCATCGCTTCCGCCCTTCCATCCGGAGAAACCCTGACGCCTGCCGCGCCTTCCGCAGACTCCGATCGCGCAGTTTCTGGTGTGCTCATGCCGTTGGAAAGAACCAGCTCCTTACCATTCGATGACCCTTCCAGGCCCGTTAGACGGACGCCGAGGTTGCGCTGGGTGCCGACTGAATCGCCTGCACAATCTCCGGAGGCAGCCCAAACCGCACATTCTCCGGCATCACTTCCACTTCCTCAACTGTGCCGAAGCCCCGCTCCCTCAGATACTCCACCACCCCCTGCACCAGAACCTCCGGCGCCGACGCTCCCGCCGTAACGGCCACATTGGCCACCCCTTCCAGCCACGCTGGATCGATCGCCTCTGCGTTGTCGATCAGATGCCCCTGCGTGCCCAGGCTCCGCGATACCTCCACCAGCCGTGCCGAGTTCGAACTGTTGTTCGACCCCACCACCAGCACCAGATCCGCATCGTGCGTCACGTTCTTCACCGCCACCTGGCGATTCTCCGTCGCATAGCAGATGTCCTGCGAGTGCGGCCCCTGGATCTGCGGAAACTTCTCCTTCAGCGCCTGAATGATATCCCGCGATTCATCCAGCGACAGCGTCGTCTGCGTCAGGTACGCCACACGCTCCGGGTTCGGAACCTCCAGCGTCCGCACTTCCTTGACGCTCGAAACCACCTGCGTCACATCGGGAGCCTCTCCCAGCGTCCCTTCGATCTCATCGTGGTCCCGGTGCCCGATCAGCACCAGCGAATACCCGTCCCGGGCAAACTTCACCGCTTCCACGTGGACCTTCGTGACTAGCGGACACGTCGCATCGATCACCTTCAGCTTCCGCTGCTTCGACTGCTCCCGCACCGCGGGCGAAACGCCGTGGGCCGAGTAAATCACCCGCGCCCCTTCCGGAACCTGGTCGATGTCCTCCACAAAGATCGCGCCCTTCTCCGCCAGCTCGTTCACCACGAACCGGTTATGCACGATCTCCTTGCGCACATAGATCGGCGCGCCGAACGTTTCCAGCGCAATCCGCACAATGTCGATGGCCCGCACAACGCCCGCGCAGAACCCGCGGGGCTTCAGCAGCAATACACGCTTCTCGGAAGCCGATCTTCCCGTGCTTCCGGTGTCAACAGAACTCATATCATTTGTGATGGCGGTCACGTCTTCCAGTATACCGTTATCCCGCTATTTTCTCCGGCGGCGAACCTCTTCCCACGCATTGCATCCAATGCCCTTACGCAAGGCCCTGCGCCGCCCATCGGCCGAGCTGCGAACCCCGCCCTCTCCCACGCCCAGTCCACCGGCCTTACTGCACCACCTTGGGATACCGCGCGATTTCCTGATCCATCAGCAGCTGTTCCTGTCGCTCCAGCTCCCGCGCCTCCGCCTCCGACAATCCCAGCGAGCACATAAATTCGGAATAGGATGTCGCCTTCACCGGCTGTCCCTGCCACAGAACCTTCAGCTCTTCCCGCAGCCGGTTCATATCCCGGCTCTGGATCGCCGCGTGGAGCTGGCACCCCTTACAACTTCCCGGCCCCGGACACGCCCGCATCATCTTCGGACACATTGCTTCGTTGGCAGCCATGCCCCTTCACCATACGTCGATCTGCCCTCGTCTGCAAAGATCACCCCGGTTTCTCGCCCGCCCCGGTACCCGGCCGGCCCGATTCTCCGGCGCCCGCCGCGTCCCCTGTCTGCTATCCTTCCGCCGCCGGAAAAAACCCATGAGACCCGCTCTGAAATTCCTCGCCTCCTCCCTGCTCCTCTGCCCGCTCGCTCTCACCGCCCAAAAGGCCACCACCGCGGCCCAGGCCCCCAAAAAGGACACCAGCTATATCGGACCCAATGGCACCGCCTACGCCACCCGTGTCGTGCCTCTGCCGCTGAGCCTCAGCCCTCAGGCAAGGGCGTTCCTTGCGCAGCGCGCCTCCGATGCGCACCATCCGCAATCGCTAGCCCAGCGCCGCAAAGGCACCGATATCTGGCAGGCCCGCGCCGGAGCCGCCTCCCGCAAGGTCTATCCAGCCAATGTCGCTGAAAGTACCATCGCCGGCGTCCCCGTCCGCATCATCACCCCCATTGCGGACATGGTTCCCGATCGCGTCCTCATCAATCTCCACGGCGGCGGCTTCAACTCCGACTCCGGCTCCCTCACCGAAACCATCCCCATCGCCAATCTCACCAAAATGAAGGTCGTCGCCGTCCTCTACCGCCTCGCTCCCGAGCATCCCTTCCCGGCCGCCCTCGACGACGCCATCGCCGTCTACAAAGACCTCCTCAAAACCTACAAGCCGGACCATATCGCCATCTACGGTACCTCCGCCGGAGCCATCCTCACCGGCGAAGTCGCCGTCGACATCAAACACCTCGGACTCCCCGAGCCTGGCGCCCTCGGCATCTTCTCCGGCTTCGGCGACTTCAGCCGTCGCGGCGACTCCCAGTCCCTCTTCGCCCTCAACGGACTCTCCGGCCACCTCGCCCCGCCTAAACCCGGCCCCATGGGTAAGCAGTACGTCGGCAATACCAATCCCCAAAACCCCATCCTCTCGCCCGTCTTCGCCAACCTTCACGGCATGCCACCCTCGCTCTTCATCTCCAGCGAGCGCGACATGCTCCTCAGCGGCACCAGTATCCTCGAACGCGCATTCCTCCGCGCCGGCGACAACGCCAATCTCATCGTCTTTGAAGGCCTGCCCCACGCCTTCTGGAACGACGTCAGCCTTCCCGAATCCCGCGAAGCCTATACCGACATGGCCGATTTCTTCATGAAATATCTCAACCCCGCAAAAAGCTGAGGCAGCCATCGCTGGCTGCCTCAAAGAACCTCATAACCGCAATAACAGAACGAACGAGTATCACTCCGCAGGGAGAAAACCCCGGCTGCCAGGAAATCTAAACCGCCAGCCGCTCCAGCGCCTGCGGCTGTAAAACCGTCAGCGATGCCCCGCGGATCGAGATCAGCTGGTCGCGCTTCAGTTGCCCCAGCACCCGCGTCACTGTTTCCCGCGTCGTCGCCGTCATCGACGCAATCTCCTCGTGCGTCAGCGTCATTACGCAGCGGCCCGCCGGCAAATGCTCCGGAGCCTGTTCCTTGCTCCACTCCAGCAGCAGCCCGGCCACACGGCCCGATGCCGTTGCCGGCAGCGCCAGACGCCGCACTTCCGAGAACGCCGCCTTATACTCCTGCGCCACCGTCCGCGCCGCACGCATGCTCGCATCCGGATTCCGGTCCAGAAAATCCAGCAGCGCCTGCCGCCGAATCGTCTTCATCCGGCACGGCTCCACCGTCTCCGCCGTCACTTCGTAGGGTTGGTTCGCCAGCGCCGCGGAAAGTCCCAGCACTTCGCCCGCCCGCGCAATCTTCAGAATCAGCGTCCGCCCCTCGCGGCTCGTCGCCGAAAGCTTCACGCGTCCGGAGCACAGCACATGCACCGATCCGCAGCTATCTCCCTCCCGGAAGATAATCGCTCCG
>DAHVZZ010000365.1:0-8537 GCA_027323785.1 Acidobacterium sp.
GCGGAGTTGGCGGCAGCGACGGCAGCGTCAGCACCATCTTCGCCGGCACCTGCGCCGCCGATTGCGTGCCGCTCCCGGCCGTCCCGGGTGGACCCGGCTTCGGATCGGGCAGGTTGCGCGACGGCAGCTGTGCCGCCAGAATCTCCGCCGCCGTCTCCTGCGCCTGGCTCAGATCCTGCTGCATCTGCGCGGGCATTTTGTCGCCCGTCCCGGTAATGATCAGCACTTCTTCCAGCGCCGACAGATTGGCCGCCGGCTTCACCAGCAGGTCGTCCACGGTGCCGTCCTGCGCCGGCACCACGCGGCGCACCACCCCCACCGGAAGCCCCCGCGGAAAAATGCCGTCTCCGCCGCTGGTCACCACGGCCTCGCCGGGCTTAATCCGGTCATCCGGCGAGACATCCACAATCTCCGGCTGCCCCCAGGCATCGCCCTGCAGCACGCCCTCGATCCGAATCGTGTCCAGCATCACGCCGGCCCCGCTGGTTGGATCGGAGATCTCCAGCACCTGGCTGGTATGCCCGAAGACGTCCCGCGTCTTGCCGACAATGCCGTCCGGCGTAATGACGGCCATATCCGGCCGAATTCCGTCGTCCGATCCCTTGTCGATCAGCAGGACCCGCGACTGCTCGGTGCCGGAGTTTCCGATCACCTGTGCCGCCACGGTTTTGTAGATGTACTTTTCCTGGAATCCCAGCAGCTTCTGCAGGCGGACCGCCTGGGCGGCGTCCTGCGCCATGCTGGCTTCGTCCAGCCGCAGCTGATTGATCTGCGCCTGTAGTTGCTGGTTGTGCTTCCGCACGTTGATCAGGTCGATGTAATCGGACCACACCCCGCGAATGCCCCGCCCCGTGGCATGCAGCAGCCACTCGGGGGGCGTCACAAGATCCGTGACCCACAGCCGGATCAGCCGCACTCCGCCCTTGTCGGATGCGCCCTGCCCCGGCCGACGCACCTGCACCGCCAGCCCGATCACCTGGGTCAGCAGCACAACGATCAGCACGAGGGCGTTGCGGTAACGGCTAAAAAAGGAATCCATGAAGTCTGAGCCGTCTGCGGCTATGCCGGTATTGAACTCGGAACACCTGCCGGGCAGTTCCCTGGGGGCGCACGGGCACTACTCGATCTTGATCTTGCGCAGCAGCCGGAAATCGCTCAGCATCTTACCCGTTCCGAGCACCACACTGGCCAGCGGATCGTCCGCGATGGATACGGGTAGGCCCGTTTCCTCCCGAATGCGCTTGTCCAGATTGCGAATCAGCGCCCCGCCGCCGGTCAGAACAATGCCCCGGTCGCTGATGTCCGCGCTCAGCTCCGGCGGCGTCCGCTCCAGAGCCACGCGAATGGCATTAAGGATGGTGGCGATCGATTCGCCCAGAGCCTCGCGGATCTCACCGTCGTCAATGGAGATGGTCTTGGGTACGCCCTCGATCAAATTCCGCCCCTTGATCTCCATCGTCTCCGGCCTTTCCAGCGGGTAAGCCGAACCCAGTTCCATCTTGATCTGTTCCGCCGTCCGCTCGCCGATCAACAGGTTATATTTCCGCTTCAGGTAGTTCATGATGGATTCGTCCATCTGATTGCCGGCCATGCGGACCGACCTCGAATAGACGATGCCCGAAAGCGAAATCACTGCAATATCGGTGGTCCCTCCGCCGATATCCACCACCATGTTGCCGCTTGGCTCGGTAATGGGCAAACCGGCGCCGATGGCCGCCACCATGGCCTGCTCCACCAGAAACACCTCGCTGGCCTTGGCGCGATACGCCGAATCCTCCACCGCTCGCTTTTCTACCTGCGTAATCTCGGAAGGCACGCCGATCACGATCCGCGGATGCACCATCATCTTGCGGTTGTGGGCTTTCTGGATGAAGTAGTTCAGCATCTTCTCGGTGACCTTGAAGTCGGCGATCACCCCATCCTTCATCGGCTTGATGGCCACAATGTTGCCAGGCGTCCGCCCCAGCATTTCCTTGGCTTCCTTGCCGACCGCTTCCACTTCGCCGGTCACCTTGTTGATGGCGACGATCGAAGGCTCATTGACCACAATCCCTTTGTTGGCTGCAAAAACCAGCGTGTTAGCCGTCCCCAGATCGATCGCCAGATCGTTGGAAAAGACACTGAATATTGACCGCAGCCCGTGCGATCGCGAGGAACGCGCCTGAAAACCATTCGTTGACATGGAAGGAAATACTTTTCTGATGAGAGGAACTCGTCACTATTGTAAGGCCTGCTGACGCCCTCGGCATGCCTTTTCCCGCGCCAAGCATGACACGAATGGGTAACTTGTTTGCCCCAAACAGCATTCCGAACCGGATTTTCATCCAATCGAAGAGGCGGCTCAATCTCGCGCTTCCCGACTTTTCGCCGCTTCGTAAGTTTTGTCCGGCGCTGAACCGATACATGGCGGCCGCGGCTCGAAACACGCGAGGCAGCGAAGATGACTCCGGCGCAACAAGGAGACCAACCATAGTGAACCTTGCCCGATCCTTCAGAATTTCTTGTAACGCTGTCTTTGGCGGACGTACCAGTCGCCTGTTCAGTGCCTTGCCCCCGGTTCTCGCCTTGGCCTTGATCTGGCCCTTCGGAGGCGGTACTCAGATCAACCTGATGCCCGGATCCCTGACTCCCGGCGCGCAGGGCACAGTCAACATCAAAAAAGGCGGGAACGGCAACACCAAACTCGACATCAATGTCAGTGCTCTGGCGCAGCCCGGCTCTCTCACCCCGTCTGAGAACGCCTACGTCGTCTGGATAGAGCCGCCGGGCCACCCGGCGCAGAACATCGGACGGATCACCGTGAACAAGCACGAGCATGGCGAACTCCACGCGGAAACGCCATACAAGCGCTTCAAGCTGGTCATTACCGCCCAGCACAACGCTCAGGCGCAGATGCCGAACGGGAATACCATCCTCTCCGGCACCGTCACCCACCACTAACGCCAATCGCTGCCCGGGGGCGGGCTCATCTGCGCCTGCCCGCCCGGCGCGAATCGCTCTTTCCACCCGCTTCCGCTATGCTGGAGTGTTTTCGTCTCAGGAGACCCAGCGAATCGTGGCGACCAAAACCTACTTCAATCTCATCGGCGGCCGGTTCATTCCAGCCCGCGGCGGCAAAACCTTCCTTAACGTGAATCCGGCCCGCGAAGACGACATCCTCGGCGAGTTTCAGGCATCCGCCGCGGAAGACGTCGATCTGGCCGTCCAGTCCGCTGCCGAGGCCTTCAAAACCTGGCGCCTGGTCCCCGCGCCCAAACGCGCCGAAATCCTCTACCGCACCGGCCAGCTCCTGCTCGAGCGCAAGGAGCAGTACGCCCAGGAAATGACCCGCGAAATGGGTAAGGTGCTGGCCGAAACCCGCGGCGACGTGCAGGAGGCCATCGACACCGCCTTCTACATGGCCGGCGAGGGCCGCCGTCTCTTCGGCCAGACCACCCCCTCCGAGCTGCAGAACAAGTTCGCCATGTCCGTGCGCATGCCGGTGGGCGTCTGCGGAATGATCGCGCCGTGGAATTTCCCCATGGCCATCCCCTCGTGGAAGCTCTTCCCCGCCCTGGTCTGCGGCAATACCTGCGTCATCAAGCCCGCCGAGGACACCCCTCTCTCCACCTTCAACCTGGTCCAGACGCTGATGGACGCCGGCCTGCCGCCGGGCGTGGTCAACATCGTCACCGGCTACGGACCCGACGCCGGTGCGCCCCTCGTGGAGCATCCGCTCGTCCGCGCCGTTTCCTTCACCGGATCGTCGGAGGTCGGCCGCCTGGTGGGACAAACCGCCGCCGCCCACTTCAAGCCCTGCTCCCTGGAAATGGGCGGCAAAAACGCCATGATCGTACTGGAGGACGCCAACCTGGACCTGGCGCTGGACGGCGCTCTGTGGGGCGCCTTCGGCACCACCGGCCAGCGCTGCACCGCGACCAGCCGCATCATCGTCCACCACGCCGTGGCGCGGGAATTCACGGAAAAGCTCATTGCCCGCGCCGATGCCCTGCGCGTCGGCGACGGCCTCGACGAGTGCGTCCAGATGGGCCCGCAGATCAACCGCCAGCAGATCGAGACCTCCACCCGCTACTGCGAGATTGCGCGGAAGGAAGGCGCGCATCTGCTCACCGGCGGAAATCCGCTGGAAGGCGGCGCCTACGAGCACGGCCACTTCTTTGCACCCACGGTCGTCGGCGGAGTCACACGCACCATGCGCATCGCTCAGGAAGAGGTCTTCGGCCCCGTGGTCAGCATCCTGGAATGCGCGAGCTTCGACGACGCCATCGAGATCGCCAACGCCATTCCCTACGGCCTCTCCACCGCGCTCTACTCGCGCGACGTCAACCGGGCTTTCCGCGCCATGCGCGACCTGGAAGCCGGCATCACCTACATCAACGCCCCAACCATCGGAGCCGAGGTCCATCTGCCCTTTGGCGGCGTCAAACAAACCGGCAACGGCCACCGCGAGGGCGGCACCGGAGCACTGGACTTCTACTCCACCTGGAAAGCCGTATACGTGGACTACTCCGACAAGCTGCAGCGCGCGCAGATCGACAACGGGGAGTAGGCCGCGGGAAGCCAAACCGGCCACCCGAAGCTCCACCGCAAAAAGAATTCGCACAGGGCGGAAGAGGGGTGCCCGGACCGGGTCCATCTGTTCTAGGATGTTTCCTGGTTTCTCCGGATATCTGTGCGCCTCCGCCTCAGCGCAGTTGAGTCCGGCGCGCGCAAACGAAATCTCTCCCATTGGTTACGACTTTTTGAGTGCAAAGTCCAACCCTACAGTCAGACATGATTACAGTTCAGGAACTGACCAAGAGATACGCCCGCGCCACCGCCGTCGATCACATCTCCTTCTCCGTCGAGAAGGGCCAGATCGTCGGATTTCTGGGTCCCAATGGTGCGGGGAAAACCACAACCATGCGCATGCTGACGTGCTTTTTCCCGCCCACCGCGGGCAAAGCCACCGTCGCCGGCTACGACGTTCTCGAGCAGCCGATGGAGGTGAAAAAACGCATCGGCTATCTGCCGGAAACCCCTCCGCTCTATCTCGAAATGGAAGCGTTGGAATATCTCCGCTTCGTGGGACGCCTCAAAGGCCTGTCCGGCGCGGAGCTGGAGAAGCGCGTTGCCTTCGTGATGGAACGCTGCTCGGTCGGCGATGTGCAGAAGAAGCTGATGGGCAAGCTGTCCAAGGGGTATCGGCAGCGCGTGGGACTGGCCCAGGCGATTATCCACAATCCCGACGTCCTCATCCTCGATGAGCCGACCGCCGGCCTCGATCCGCGCCAGATCAACGAAACGCGCGACCTGATCAAAAGCCTGGCCGGCGATCACACCATCATTCTCAGCACCCATATCCTGCCCGAGGTGGAGCAGACCTGCGAGCAGGTGATCATCATCAACAAGGGCAAGCTGGTCACGACCGACTCGGTCCACAATCTGCAGGCGCGCGCCCGCGGAGCCGAAACCGTACTGATCGACATCGGCGCACGCTCGGGCAGTCTGTCCGCGCCTTCCGTGGTCGAACAGCTCTCGCGGGTCGCCGGCGTCAGCCGCGTCACCTGCCGCGCTGAGTCCGGCGACGGCGGCGTCTTCGAGATCGAGAGCGACAGGGGACGGCTGCTCCGCGGAGACGTGGCCCGCGCCATTGTCGCCGCCGGATGGGATCTCAACGAGCTTCGTCCCGCCGCCATGAGCCTGGAAGAGGTCTTCCTGCAGCTCACCGGCGCTGAATCCGCCCCCGAACCCTCAGACCCCGCCGACAGCGGCGAAATGGCTGCCCCGGAGGCCCACGCATGAGAAACGCCTGGATTATCTGCCGACGGGAGCTCGGCAGCTACTTCTCCTCGCCGATCGCCTGGCTGCTGCTGCTGATGTACAGCCTGATCTTTGGCTGGTTCTTCTGGAACTACGTCAGTCACTTTCTGGTCTTCGAATCGGAAATCCAGATGATGGGCAGCTCCATGCACATCAACATCGACCAGCAGATCGTCCGCCCGCTGCTGGCCAACACCGCCTTCCTCGAGCTGTTCTTTATCCCGCTGATTTCCATGCGCCTGTTCGCCGAAGAAAAGCGCAACGGGACCATCGAACTGCTGGCCACCTCGCCGGTCCGCGACATCGAGATGATCCTCGGCAAGTGGCTGGCCGCCACCCTGCTCTACTGCTGGATGCTCTTCTTCACCGGCCTCAACTTCGTCTTCCTCTTCAGCTACGGCAATCCCGACTGGAAGATGCTGGCCGTCGGTTATCTCGGCATCGTGCTGCAGGGCGCCGCGCTGCTGGCCATCGGAACCTTCCTTTCCACACTCACGCGCAACCAGATCGTCGCCGCCGCCAGCACCTTTGGCGCGTGCCTGCTGCTCTGGGTCTTCTCCTGGGTCAGCAGCTATAACTCCGCCACCTGGGCGCATGTCCTGTCCTACATTTCCGTCGTTCCCCATGCCGAGTCCTTCAGTCGGGGCGTGATCGAGTCCAAAGACGTGATCTATTACCTCAGCGCGATCTTCCTCGGACTCTTCTTCACCAACCGCTCGATGGAATCCATTCGCTGGAGGTCGTAAGTTTCGTAATGCCAGCCACGATGCTCAAAGCCCGGCAGACTAAGTACGCCGCTTACGCTGCCATCTATATCGCCATCATCATTGCCGTTGTGGTCATCGCCAATGTTCTGGCCAGCCGCTACCAGAAGACCTGGGACCTGACTGCGAACCAGCGCTACACCCTCTCCAGCGAGTCGAAGAAGATCGTCGGCGACCTGAAGAACCCCGCCACCATCACCTATTACAACCAGAGCACGCGCTTCGGCCAGGCGAAGGATCTGCTGGACGAGTACGCCAACCTCTCGCCGAAGGTGAGGGTGAAGTACGTGGATCCGGACAAGGATCCCACCCTGGCGCGCGCCGCTGGCATCAACACCATTCCTGCGGTGACGGTGACGGCCCATGGCCACACCAACACGGCCACCGCCATCTCCGAGGAAGGCATCACCGGAGCCTTCATCCGCGACATCAAGAACAACACCCGCACCGTCTGCTTTGTGACCGGCAGCGGCGAACACCAGATCGGCGACACCAGCCGCGACGGCCTTTCGGACCTGAACAGCGTTCTCAAAAAGGACGACTACCAGACCCAGTCCATCGATCTGCTGCGCACCGCGGCCGTTCCCGCGGCCTGCACCGCGGTGGTGGTAGCCGGCCCCACCGGCGCCTACGAGCAGCCGGAAGTCAGCGCCATCCAGTCCTACGTGGAAAAGGGCGGGCGCGCCATGTTCATGCTCGACCCGCCGCTGAAGATGGGCCCCCATTCCATCTCCGCCAATACCGGCCTGACTTCGCTGCTGGCCAGCTGGGGCGTCACGGTGAAGAAGGATCTGGTGCTGGACATGAACCCCATCGGCCAGATCGCCGGCCTGGGTCCGCAGGAGCCGCTGGTCACCAGCTACACCTCGCAGGCAATCGTTGCGGGCATGAAGGGAACAGCCACCGCCTTTCCCATCACCCGCTCGCTGGTGGTAAAGGACACGCCGAAGACAACGGTCCAGAAGCTCTTCCAGTCCTCCTCGACCAGCCTGGCGACCACCAACCTCAGCTCGCCACGGGTCAACGTCAAGAGCCCGAACAACCTCAAAGGTCCGCTCACGCTGGCTGCCGCCGGAACCTACAACACCGGCAAATCCGGATCGCAGGGACGCTTTGTGGTCGTCGGCAGCTCCATCTGGGCTTCCAATGGCGCCATCGGCTTCAACGGCAACAGCGACCTGGCCGCCAACGCCATCAACTGGCTCTGCTCCGACGAGGACCTGATCTCCATTCGTCCAAAACCGCAGGAAGATCGCCGCCTCACCATGACGGCTGCGCAGCTCAACGTCGTGCGCATTGTCAGCCAGTTCGTCTTCCCGTTCATCGTCATCCTGGGCGGAGTCGGCATCTGGTGGAAGAGGCGCTAACCAACTCCGCGGTAAGCGGCAATCGGATCCTGATATGAAATTTCGCGGTCTACTCGCAGCAGTTGCTGTTCTTGCCATTCTGGGCGGCGTACTTTACTGGTCGGGGCATCACAAGCCCGCGCCCTCCGCCGCCTCGCTCGCGAAAACCATCGTCAATATCAAGCCGGCGGACATCGCCAGCATGACCCTGAAAGAGAAAGGCGCGGCGCCCATCACCCTCTCCCAGCCGTCGTCCGGAAACTGGACCATCACCGCGCCCGCAAATTACTCCGCCGATCAGAACACCGTCACCGAGATGGCCTCCAACCTGCAGCCCCTGAAGGCCCAGCGTGTCGTCGAACAGGACGTCAGCGATCTTTCGGAGTACGGCCTCACCGATCCCGTCTTCGAGATCGATATCGCCACCCAAAAGAACGGCGTGGACCAGATCCTCTTTGGCGGCAAGACCCCGACCGGCGACAACGATTACGTGCTGAAGAAGGGCGACCCGGAACTCTACACGGTGAACGACTCGGTCCTGACCGAACTGAACCAGTCGCTCGTCAGCCTTCGCGATCGCCGCTTGATTCCCGTCAAAGCCAGCGCCGTGCAGCATATCGCGCTC